>JBDTJA010000254.1:0-8536 GCA_039936075.1 Opitutaceae bacterium
GTTTACGTTTCGGAAGCGAATCGTGGGCTGACCTTCCACCACATAAAGGATGTGTTCAGGAACATTTTCGGCCAGGTAACGGGGCGTTTCGTTGCCCGATGCGAGCATGACGAGGGAACAGTCGAATCCATCCTGCGACAGGATGGCCTTGGTTTGGACATGAGACGGTGAGGGAGTGAGAGTCGTAAGAGAATTCATGATGGGATAACCTAAATGAGCGTTGGACTTTTCGAGGGGCCGAGATGCGCCGCTAGCTCGCGACGCCAGCCGTATTAAAACGCATCCCGCAATCGGACGCGAAGCGACGGCGGCGATGGTTTCGAAAAAAACCGCCACCGTCCAAGTTCGATGCAAAAGCCAGACTCGGACGTTGGGCCGCTCAGGCGACCCGCGACCTCATCCGGCAAACGTCGGCCGGATGGAGCACGTCCCGATTTCGCGGGCGGGAAAATGGCTGGTCGGCGGATTCATTCGGGAAAGGGGTTGCCGCAACATAGCGGAACAGACCCATTGTCAAACTTGGCGGCCAAAAGGACGACCCCTCCCACGCTGACCGTGGGCAGTGGGACTTCCCTCCGCGGTGACTGATGAGGGAGTTTGTTCAAACCCGGTTTGTTATTCCAAACGAGGCGAGGAATCGAGCTGGCTACGTCGCAGCCTCCTGCGGCGTCTCACTGAATCCTTCGCGAGGCTCAGGATGACAATCGGTGAATCCGGGATTTGAAAACGCTCCTTCGCCCGAATGCCCCCCGGCGGCGTTCCGGCGCTCCTCCCCTTGCGGTTTCATCCGGCTTCCGCTGACGCCGAAAGATTTTTCGCGGAAAGACCGACCCGCCAGCTGTACTCGTCCGACAATTACGCAGCAAACCCCGGCAGACAAAATCACTTCACGACTTGACAACATTTTTTTACGACGCATTGGTTCGTGAGCTTGAACCCGCAGCCACTCCAGCAACGAATTTCCTACGATCGCCTGAAACCGGCGGCCGTGCTGGTGCTGTGTATCTTCCCGGTGCTACCCGGGACCGGGAGCTGAAGTCGGCGCGGATAAATCCGCGCGCAGACCGAAAGCCCGGCCACCGGGCAAATCCGATTGGTTGCCTCGCGGCGGCGCGTCCGAATTTCTGCGCGTCCGCCTGTTAAATTGATTCCGCGCCACTGCGCGTCTCTGCCTCTTTCACCTTTTGGCTCACCGTGCTTCCGCACGCGCCGACGCCCCTTTCCCCTTGCGCCCGCCTCCGTGCCACCCGGCCCGGCCGGCGGTTGCATCAAACAACAACAAATACCCAAATAACATGAATCACACTCCAATCTATATCACTCGCGAGGATAACACCAAGCTGCGGCTGCTCGTTGCCACCGCTCTTTACCCGCAGGCGAAAGGCTCCCTCCGAAATCTACGGGAGGAGCTCGACCGCGCCGTCATCATTGACCCGGCCGCCATTCCCGCGGGCGTCGTTACCATGGACTCCCGCGTTGAATTCGAAGACCTCGGCACCGGCGAAATCGAGGAGTACACGATCACTTTCCCCGACGGCGCCAACGTGGAAGCGAAGCGACTCTCGATTCTCGCCCCGATTGGCACCGCTCTCATCGGCTGCCGGGAAGGCGATCTCGTGAAATGGAGCACGCCGGGCGGCGTCCGCCAGTTGAAGCTCCGTCGCGTGACCCCATCCTCGTCCAGCGCCCGGGCGACAGCTCAACCCGTGCTCTCCGCCGCCGGCTAACCGCCTCCGCAACCCGCTCCGAGCCATCGTAAGCGGCGAAGTCCGACTCATTAGCGCCTCGGACTGCTTGGAGCCGCGGTGCGCCACCGAGCGCGGCGCGGCGCGCCGGACTCCGATCCCATCGCTCCGTCGCAACCCAACCATCCGTCCACTCCCGCAACCGCCCCCTCCCCCTTCCCCGACATGAATAAACGCAAACTTGGCCGCACTAATCTGCACATTTCAGAACTTTGCCTCAGCACCTCAAAATTTCGCTGGATCGATGACGAGGCAGCGGCGTTCGGGTTGCTTGACGCCTACCGCTCGCACGACGGGAATTTTATTCAGAACGTGGGCACGTGCCCAGGCACGGCCGGAGCCCAGACCGTCACTGACCAAGGGGAAGCAATCGTGGGCCGCTGGCATCAACGCCGGGCGATCCCGCGCGACAGTCTCGTACTCGCAACCCGCATCGATTTGTTGCGGCCCGTCCACGGGGGCAGCATCTCCTTCGCCAATCTCATTCGGGAAAGCTGCGAAAATTCGCTGCGACGGCTGCAGACCAATCACCTGGACCTGCTGATCTGTGAATGGGACGATCAGCTCACTCCTGTCGAGGACCTCCTCGAGGCGGTTGATCGGCTCCAACAGGCCGGCATCGTCCGTCACGTCGTCGCCGGGGGATTTCCGCCCTGGCGGGTTGTCGATTCACTGCATCGTTCCGGGCAGCGCAACCACTGCCGCTTCGAAGCCATGGAAGCCGAATTTTCGCTGATCACCCGGATGCGCTTCGAAGGCGAAGCCCTCGCCATGTGCCGCGAGCATCGACTGGGGTTTCTCGCCCGCTCCCCGCTCGCCGGCGGTTTCCTGGCTCCGCCGCCGCTTTCGACGCGGGACCTGGCCAACGTCGAGCCCACGTGGCAAAACGAACGATTCGGCAACAGTGGTGGCGACGCGGTCTTGGCCGCCTTGGCGAAGCTCACGGAGGAAGGCGGAGCCACCCCGGCGCAGATCGCGCTGGCGTGGGTGTTGAGAAATCCAGAGGTAAGCGCGGCCGTGGTGTCGCCGACTTCGCCCGGCGATTTGCACGAATTGATTCAGGCCAGCGGCCTTCAGCTGTCCGCTGACGGAGTTTGCGCCTTGAACGAGGCCAGCCGCGCACCAAGCCACGGCTTGGCGCTCCAGCACGCCTGAGGCGAAACCAGCGCCGCGCAGCTGATACTTTCCGGGATCTGACGCGGACCGTCTGAGATCTGCGCTCCTCCCCGTCGTCGCTTTGGGCCGTCGGCTCACCAACGCCGTGATCGACGGTCAACCCGGAGCACCACGAGCAACGCACTGTCCAAGTTTGCTTGTGCAAAATTGGCCGAATTCCGTGGTGGCGGTATGGTGGCGCCCAGACCTAGCTTATCCCGAGACTCCACGACAACCTTAGCCCCGCTCTCTCCGCACTCTCAATTGCCTGAGACCAGAGTCCCTCCTAACGCGTGCCAGGGTATTTTCGGGCGGCGTCAGATCGGGATCCTTCCCCTTTCCCCACAATCGTCGGGTGGGTTAACAACCCATAGCGGACCCGACTCGATTGCGGCATGATGTCACGCGGTGGGAAGCTGATGCCTCCTCATCTCACGTTTGCCATCCTGCATCAGTCGGACGACTTTTCTTTCATGACTACAAAATCACCGCTCAGTGGCGCCCATCTCCGCACCTTCGAAAAACTTTTCCAGCATCCGGTTTCCCATAATCTCCCTTGGCTCGAGGTGCGCGCTCTGCTGGCGGAACTGGGCACAGTAACGGAACAAGCGAACGGGCATTTCCTCATCGCCCGTAACGGACACTCCATCGTCCTGCACCGGCCACCGAGCAAGGACTTCTCGGATGTCGATGACTTGATGGCCATCCGCCATTTTGTGGAGCGCTCCGAAACACCGTTGGCCTCGACGGCCCAAGGCGGCCAGGTTGTCGTGGTCATTTCGCATCACGGAGCACGAATTTTCGCGTCCGATGCGCACGGCACTCCGGCCGTGGCTGTGCCGTCAAACGAAGCGCGTAATTTCGATCACGCGCCCGACGCGAAGGAGTTCACCGGCCACAAGGAAAAGCCCTCGGCCGGCAGCCTCTTCGAACCGCTCGCCGAGGCCCTGAAAACGGCCCGCAAGATTCTCTTGTTCGGCTCCGGCACCGGCCAGGCGAACGAGATGGATCTATTCGTCGCATGGTTGACAAAGCATCACTCCGACATGGCCCACCGCATCGTTGGCACCGTTGTCGTGGACGAGCATCATCTCTCCGACGGGGAACTCCTCGCCAAAGCCCGGGAATTCTACGCTCGTCAGCCCGTGACGCACTGAGTTGGTCGCCAGCACGAGGACTTACACACCATGAAAACCATGAAGGCGGTCTGCATCTATCGCTACGGCGGGCCGGAGGTGCTGGCCTATTGCGATGTTCCTCGTCCTCACCCGGCGCCGGGTGAAGTTCTCGTCCAGGTGCATGCCGCCGGGATCAATCCCGTGGACTGGAAAATCCGCGAGGGCCACCTCAAGGATATGCTGCCTCACACATTCCCGCTGATCCTCGGCTGGGATATTTCCGGCGTCGTGACCGACGTCGGCCCTTCGGGCGTTACGCGGCTGAAGGTCGGCGATGAGGTTTTCAGCCGTCCGGACATTTTACGGGATGGCGCCTATGCCGAGTATATCGTGATGCGGGAGAGCGAAGTCGCCCTGAAGCCCACCAACATCGACCACGTTCATGCCGCCGGGCTTCCGCTCGCCGGGCTCACCGCTTGGCAAACGCTGTTCACCGCGGGCGGTCTCGCCTCCGGCCAGCGGGTCCTGATCCATGCCGCCGCGGGTGGCGTGGGCTCGCTGGCGGTGCAACTGGCGAAATTGACCGGTGCTTATGTCATCGCCACGGCCTCGGGCAAGAACCACGCCTTCGTTCGTCAGCTGGGCGCCGACCAGGTGATTGACCACACCACCCAGCGCTTCGAGGACGTCGCCAAGGACATCGACCTGGTCCTGGATACGATCGGCGGCGAGACCCAAATCCGCTCGTGGTCCGTACTGAAACCCGGCGGCATTCTCGTTTCCATCGCCAGTCCGCCTCCGGCCGCGGAGGCGACCGCGCACGGTGTCCGCCAAGCCTTTGTTTTCACGGAGCCCAACGCGGGCCAGCTCGCGGAACTCGCCAAACTGGTCGAGGGCGAAAAGCTCAAGGTCATCGTGGAGACGATCCTGCCGCTGTCCGATGCGACGCACGCACAGGAACTGAGCCAACGCGGCCACACCCGCGGCAAGATCGTGCTGCGCGTAATCTGAACGAGCGCTCGTTCGCCTCGCGCCTCGCGATTCTCCTCATCAGGGAATGTCTTTACACCCCGTTTGTCATTCTGAACGAAGTGAAGAATTCAGTTGGACACCGCCGAAGTACCCTGCGGAGTCTCACGGGATCCTTCGCGAGGCTCAGGATGACAACCGCTGAATCCGGGTTTGAAACCATTTCCTAATCCGAGCTACTGGTTGATTCCCGACCATTGCCGTCGGCGGGCATTTAACGTCCCCTTCGCCATGCCCCCTCTCCCGCACCTGGAAAAGCATTTTACAGCCGGCGATGCCGTCCGCGACGTCGTCATCGGGATGTCTGATGGCTTGACCGTGCCCTTTGCGCTCGCCGCGGGCCTCACCGGGGCGATCACGCAGACCCACTTGATCGTCACCGCCGGGTTCGCGGAAATCGCCGCTGGCTCCATCGCCATGGGGTTGGGCGGTTATCTCGCCGCACGCGGCGATGCCGAACACTACGTCCATGAAAAAGCGCGCGAGGAGGCCGAGATCGTAAGAATCCCGGACGCGGAGGCCCAGGAAGTGCGCGACATTTTCCAGACTTACGGTCTCTCGGAAACCGAGAGCGCCACCGTGGTGGAGTCCCTGCGGCGCCGACCCAAGGACTGGGTTGAATTCATGATGCGCTTTGAACTCGGGCTTGAACCTCCCGAACCCAGTCGCGCTTGGAAAAGCGCCCTGACGATTGCCCTGGCCTACGTGGTGGGCGGCGTCATTCCGCTCAGTGCCTATCTTTTCTTGGACAACGTCCAGTCCGCCTTGCGGGTCTCGGTCATCGTGACGCTGGTGGCGTTGGCCATCTTTGGCGGAATCAAAAGCCGCTTCACCGGCGCGCCCGTGCTCCGCGGCGCGTTTCAGACCAGCATCATCGGCGGCCTCGCCGCCGCGACGGCCTTCGGGATCGCACGATGGATCTCTTGAGCCTCCCGGTGGTCCGCCCGCACCCAATCGTTGAAATCGTCTGGCGTCCCGAGCAGGGAGTGTAACCGCCCCGGTCATCTCAAAGTCGGGTCGATTAGCCGCTGGACTAATTTGCGTCGAGAGCACTGCGGACGGCGCGCAGCAATTTTTCGCGGTCGACCGGTTTGGCGAGATAAGTTCCCAATTCCGAAAACGGCGTGCGGGTGTTGGCGGCCTGAGCCGAATAGCCACTGAAAAAGATTACCCTGAGGGCGGGTTTCGCCTGTTTGAGGTGCCTGGCCAGTTGCAATCCACTCATTCCGCCGGGCATCACCATGTCGGTCAGCAGGAGATCAAATCGGTACGCTTGGTCCTCCCAGACTTTCAAGCCCTCGACGGCGTCCGCGGCCTCGATCACGTCATAGCCCGCTAACTGGAGGCAAAATACGCAGACTTCCCGCACCGCGGCGTCGTCTTCCACAATCAGGACTCTCTCCGTGCCACCCTTGATTGCACCCTGGGTGTTTTCGACTTCGTAGGTCTTCGGTTGCTCCCGCACCGGCAGATAAACCAGGAAAGTGGTGCCTTGGCCGACTGTGCTGTCCACCTCGATCCAGCCGTCGTGCTGCTTGGTAATTCCGTAAACGGTCGCCAGGCCCAATCCCGTGCCTTTGCCCACATCCTTCGTGGTAAAGAAGGGTTCGAAGATCCGCTTCAGCGTGGCGGCATCCATCCCATGGCCGCTATCGCTCACCGACAGGCAGGCAAACCGTCCCGGCCGACGAGCATCTCCGACCGTGGTATTAAATTCCACCACCTTGGTGTCGATGACCAGCCGTCCCCCTCCCGCCATGGCGTCGCGGGAATTGACGCAGAGATTCATGATGATCTGTTCCATCATGCCGACGTCGGCATGGATCCAGAGCGGCGGGCGCCGGCGGTCAAAGGCCAACTCAATGTGCTCGCCGAGGACGCGATCAAGGATCTTGAGCACGTTGGCGATCACCTGGTTCAGGTCGACGTCCTGCATGCTGACGGCTTCGCTCCGGCTGAAGACCAGCAACTGCCGGGTGAGCCGCGACGCCTTTTGCGTGATATCCTCGAGATTCTTCACCTTGTCGACAACCCCCGCCGGCAGATCGGTCCGGGCCGAAAACATGTTCAACTGCATGAGGAGCACCGCCAGGATGTTGTTGAAATCATGCGCGATGCCGCCGGCCAGCTGGCCGAAGGCCTCCATCTTCTGAGCCTGCGTGAATTGCATTTGCAGGGCCTTGTACTCGGTGATGTCCGTGGCGATGCCGCCGAGCCCATAGACTTTCCCTTGCTCGTCACGCAAAGGAAATTTTACCGCGAGGTACGTCCGGGTGGTCCCACCCTCCTCGTTGTGTTCTTCAAACGATTGTGGCACGCCCCCCTCGATCACCTGACGGTTGTGGGCCTCGCGCAGATCCGCCTCGGCGGGAGCCACCAGGTCACGAGTTCGCCGACCGACCATGCTTTCGCCGCTGCGCCCGTATTTTTCGTTGAACAGCCGGTTGGTCAGAAGATAGCGGCCTTCGAGGTTGCTGACGAAGATGAGCGTCGGACTGTAATCCAGGATTGCCTGCAGGCGCTGCTGGGTCTGGTGCAGCGCATCTTCAATCTGCTTTTTTTCGGTCACATCCTCGACCATGCCGACCGCGAAACGTGACCCATCGTTCGTGGTCTCCAGCACCGAAACGGTCAGGTGGCCCCAGATCAACTGACCGTCTTTCCGGATATACCGTTTCTCCAGCTGGTAGCTGGACCGCTTGCCGTCCACGAGCTCCTGATAGAGCTTCAGGTCGGGCGCCTGATCATCGGGGTGAGTGAATTCGCGGAACGTCATGCCTTTGATTTCATCCTCCGTGTATCCGATCATGCGTTGAAAAACCGGGTTGGAGCGGATGAGGTGCCCCGTGGGGTCCACCAAGGCCATGCCGATACCCGCATGCTCGAAGGTGGTGCGGAAACGCTCCTCGCTTTCACGGAGGGCCTGCGCGTGGCGCTCGACGCGCCCCAACATCCGTCGCTGCCAGACGAAGATCGCCAGCACGATGACCAACCCGGCGGCGAACGGGATGAAAAAGGGCCGCAGATCGGTCAGCCGGATCGAATGGGGCTCGGTCGGCCCAATCCATTTTTCCCAGAGGCGGTCAAACTCTCCGCTTTGCCGGACCGCGGCCAAGGACTCGTTTAATCGGGCCAAGGTCGCGGTATCCCCCTTGTGAACGGCAAAGTGGAAGCGGTAGATGAGATCGTCGACAAACGTGGCTTTCAGTCCCCGGACATCCTGAGCCGCTCCGGAAGGTGGCAGGAGGAACAGAGCGACATCGCATTCCCCTTTCCGCGTGGCCTCCAGCGCCGCCGCAAAGCTGGCATAACCCCGGAGGGTTCCTCCCCAACTGTTATTGGCAACCGCGTCGTTGTAAGCTACGCTCCCCTTCAGCGTCCCGATGGTCATTTTAGCAAAATCTGCGGTCCGCGCGATGGGCGCGTGATCTGGCAGATAATACACTGCACCGTGCACGTAGGCGTGCGAGATCGAGAAGTCCATGTAAC
>JBDTJA010000255.1:0-8179 GCA_039936075.1 Opitutaceae bacterium
ATTATGCGGGCTAAGGTCCGCGCAAAAAGCGGCTTCGGGGTTGTTTCGTGGGCCAGTCCGGCCACAGTATGGCTAACTTTTTCTCCATGCCTGCCCAAATGATGCGCGCCATTGCCAAGCTAACCCCCGGCCCCGGGGTCCAGATGATCGAGGTGCCCGTGCCCAAGCCCGGCATCAACGACGTGCTGATCAAAATCCGCAAGACGTCCATCTGCGGTACCGACGTCCACATCTACAACTGGGATGCCTGGGCCGAGAAAACCATCCAGACGCCCATGGTCATCGGTCATGAATTCGTCGGCGTGATCGAGGAGGTTGGCAGCAACGTCATCGGCTTCACGAAAGGCGACCTCGTCGACGGCGAAGGCCACATCGTCTGCGGCATCTGCCGCAACTGTCTCGCCGGCCGTCGTCACCTTTGCAAAGACACCAAGGGCGTGGGGGTGAACCGCCAAGGCGCGTTCGCCGAGTATCTCTGCATTCCGGCGAGCAACGCCGTGCACGTGGATCCCGCCATCTCGCTCGACGTCCTTTCCTGTTTCGACCCTCTCGGCAACGCCACGCATACCACCCTGCAATATGACCTCGTCGGCGAGGACGTGCTGATAACCGGCGCCGGCCCGATCGGCTGCATGGCCGCGGCCATCGCGCGCCACGCCGGCGCGCGCAAGATCGTCGTCACCGACGTGAATCCCGACCGTCTCGCGCTCGCCAAGAAAATGGGCGCCACCCGCACCGTCGACGTTTCGAAAGAAAAGCTGCCCGATGTGCAGCTCGAAATCGGCATGAAGGAGGGATTCGACATCGGCCTTGAGATGTCGGGCAATCCACGCGCGTTGAACGATATGATCGACAACATGTCGCACGGCGGCCGCATCGCCCTGCTCGGCATCATGCCTGGCGCCGCGGCGGTCGATTGGAACAAGGTCGTCTTTAACATGCTCACGATCCGCGGCATCTATGGCCGTGAGATGTACGAAACGTGGTACAAGATGACCGCCATGATTCAGAGCGGCCTCGATATCTCGCCGGTCATCACGCACCGCTTCCCTTACACTGATTTCCAGGAAGCCTTCGACCTGATGCGGTCCGGCAAGAGCGGCAAGATCGTGCTGACCTGGAGCTGAGCCATGACGCCCGCCTACCTCGCGCACCTGCAGAAAACCTTGTCCGACATCGAGGCCGCCGGCCTTCTCAAGCGCGAGCGCGTCATCATGACGCCGCAGAGCGCCCACATCACGGTCGCCACGGCTACGGGCTCAGGGGAGGGCAACGGGAAGCCGGTGTTGAACTTCTGTGCCAACAACTACCTCGGCCTCGCCGACCATCCCCAGATCATCGCCGCCGCCCACGCCACGCTCGACCGCTGGGGGTACGGCCTTGCGTCCGTTCGCTTCATCTGTGGCACGCAACAAATTCACAAGGAACTCGAGGCTAAGCTGAGCGCGTTTCTCGGCACCGATGACACCATTCTCTACGGCTCATGTTTCGACGCCAATGGCGGCGTGTTCGAGACGCTGCTCTCGGCCGAGGACGCCGTGATCAGCGACGAGCTGAACCATGCCTCGATCATCGACGGCATTCGCCTCTGCAAGGCCCAGCGTCATCGCTACAAGAACAACGACATGGCCGACCTGGAGGCGAAGCTGAAGGATGCCGACGCCGCCAAGTCCCGCTTCAAACTCATCGCGACGGACGGGGTGTTCTCCATGGATGGCTACATCGCCAACATGAAGGCGATTTGTGATCTCGCCGACAAATACGGGGCGCTCGTCCTGATGGATGACAGCCATGCGGTCGGTTTCATGGGTAAAACCGGCCGGGGGACCCATGAACACTGCGAGGTGATGGGTCGCGTGGACATCATCACCGGCACGCTCGGCAAGGCCCTCGGTGGTGCCAGCGGCGGCTACATCAGCGGCAAACAGGAGATCATCGATCTCCTGCGGCAGCGTTCGCGGCCCTATCTTTTTTCCAACACGCTGGCGCCGGTAATCGCCGCAGCGTCCATCACGACCCTCGACCTCATCACCCAGTCGACCGCGCTGCGCGACAAGCTCGAGGCCAATACTATATATTTCCGCGCGGGCCTGATCAAAGCCGGCCTCACCATCCGCCCCGGCACGCATCCGATTGTCCCGGTGATGCTCGGCGATGCCGCCCTCTCGCAGAAGTTCTCCGCTAAGATGCTCGAAAAAGGCGTCTACGTGATCGGCTTCTTCTACCCGGTCGTCCCACAGGGCGCCGCGCGGATTCGCACCCAGGTCAGCGCCGCGCACAGCCGAGAGGATCTCGACTTTGCCATCCAGGCCTTCGCCGAGGTAAAGCGCGAACTCGAGCTCTGACGCGGATTGTCACCTTGAGCGGCACCAAGAATCCGAGATATGTCGGCCAGCCGCCTCCCAATAAATTCACTTCGCACCGAATGGGAAGCTACCAGCTTAAACTCATGAAAATTCCCACGCCTGTTTGCCAGAAACTCGAGAAAGCCGCGCGTCTCGCCGCGCAAGCCTCCTATTCGCCCTACTCCAAATTCCGGGTGGGCGCCGCCATCCTCGCTGGCTCGGGCAAGATTTACACCGGCACCAATGTCGAGAACGCCTCGTACGGATTGTGCAACTGCGCCGAGCGCACCGCCGTTTTCACCGCCGTCGCGGCCGGCGAACGCGTCGTGAAAGCCGTCGCAGTCTACACCGCGACCAAAGTTTCCACGTCTCCCTGCGGCGCCTGCCGGCAGGTGATCAACGAATTCGGCCCCACCGCGCTGATTATCAGCGTGTGCAATTCCGATTGGCGCACCGAAACCACCCTCGATCGACTGCTGCCCGCGGCCTTTGGTCCGGCCGATTTGAAGCGGAAGCGGAAGTAGTGACGCTTCGCTCGCTCAGCTAACCGCCATAGGTCGCGTCGCCCCGAGCGCGGCGACGGCGTCAACGGAGCGGGCCGGGGTTCACTGCCCGGAGAAATAATCACGCACGGCCGTCACAGCTTCGGCCCGCGGCACCTCGCGTTCCGTCCGATCGCTGAGGTCGCGAATCTTTACAACGCCCTTCGCCAATTCGTCTTCACCGTAAATCAACGCCAGCTTCGCGCCCGAGTCGGCCGCGAGTTTGAATTGTTTGCCGAACGCCACGACCTTCATCGGATAGTCCACCCGATGCCCCATCGCCCGCAGGGCCTGAATGTCGCCAAACGCCGCCAGGCGACCGTTCTCGCCGCCGATGACGCAGAACACATCCGGCGCCGACACGAAATTCGGCATCAGCCCGCGCTGTTCGAGGAGCAGCGCGGTCGTGACGTCACCGATTGCAAACCCGACCGCCGGCAGCGACGGACCACCTAGTTTTTCCACAAGATCGTCGTAACGCCCGCCGCCCGCCAGCGCGCGCAGCTCGCCCTTGCGGTCAAAGGCCTCGAACACAAAGCCCGTGTAGTAGGCCAGTCCGCGCACCACGCCGAGATCCACCTCGACGAACCGGCCGAGCCCCATGGCGTCGAGACCGCCCAGAAGTTTTCTCCAGTCGTTCAAGCGCGCCGTAAGTTTTTCGCCCGGCAAAGCGCTGAGGGTCTGCTCCAACGCTGCGAACGTTTTGACCTGCAAAAATGCCAGCACGTTGGCCTTCAGCCCGGCGTCGAGCGGACCGAACTGCTCGACGTAGCCCTTGAACGCGTCATCGCCGTATTTCTCGTGCTTGTCCACCGCGACGAGCATTCCGCGCACCCGAGCCTCATCCAGTCCGAGGGCCTCGAGGTAATAAAACCACAGGTTACGGTCGCTGAGGCGCACGTAAAAATCCTGCTTCGTGAGCCCGAATGCGCAGAGGCTCTGGATCAGCATCGCAACCAGCTCGATCTCAGCCTCCGGCCCAGGCTCGCCAAAAATGTCCACGTTCAGCTGTCGGAACGCGCGGTCGCGACCCTTCTGCATGCGCTCGTAACGGTAAAACTCCGCGATGCTGAACCACTTGATCGGGCGTTTGAGCGAGCTCGCCTTGGCGCCGACCAACCGGCACACCGTCGGTGTCATCTCGGGACGCAGCGCGACCTGCCGGTCACCTTTGTCGGTGAAACTAAAGAGCTGGCCCTCGATTTCATCGCCTGACTTGGCTTTGTAAAGGTCCAGCGGCTCGAGCACCGGGGCGTCGTATTCGACGAAGCCAAACGCATGCGCCGTGCGCCGCCAGAGATCGAAGACATGCTTCCGGCGGGCAAAATCTTCGGGATAAAATTCGCGGAAGCCGGGGAGTGACTGGAAAGTCGCCATCAGCGGCAAAATGGCGAATCCCGCTGAGGCAGGGCGATGCTAATTTTCGCCCCCCAATGAAAAAGGCCGGCGATCAGCCGGCCTTTGGCGATTCATGCGAGTGGACGCCGTTCAGGGCGCCGGCAACAACTTGGCGAGATCCAGCTTCTTCAGCTGCTGCTTGAGGATCTTGCCCGATTTGAACTTCACCACCGCCCGCTGCGGGATGACAACCTCAGCCTCGGGTTTGTTGGGATTGCGGCCGATGCGAGCCTTGCGCACCTGGACCTCGAGCACACCGAAATTGCGCAACTCAACGTTGCGGCCATCAGCGAGCGCCTTCTGAATGATGTCGAGCGTGAGTTGAACAGTCTCGACGACCTGTTTCTGGGGGAAACTGGTCTTCTTGTAGATTTCCAAGACGATCTCTCGTTTGGTTAGATTGGTGGACATGGGTTTTCCTTTGGTTCGTAAAAGCCTGTTCCAGACAGGCCTAAATTACTCGCAGATGTGCAATTGCGTCAACTATTATGGATGTGATTATTACCTAGTCCGATAATCCCTTTCCCATGCCCGATCCTGTCGCAGTCAACTCCATGTTTGCCCGTATCGCCCGACGTTACGATTTGGCCAACCATCTCCTCAGCGGAGGGGTGGACGTCTGGTGGCGACGCTGCCTGGTCAAGACCGTGCGGCGACAAGCGCCCGCTGATGTGCTCGATTTGGCCACGGGCAGCGGCGATGTCGCCTTCGCCCTGAGCCGGGGGCTGGCGGGCGGCCCTCGCATCGTGGGCATTGACTTTTGCCAGCCGATGCTGGATGAGGCCAACCTCAAGAGGGCCGCCCTTCCCGCCGAGCTCCAGCCATCCCTCGTTTTCCAACAAGGTGACGGTCTGGCCCTGCCCCTCCCGGACGCGAGCTTCGACGCCGTGACGATCTCGTTCGGCCTGCGCAACATGGCGGACCGGCATCGCTGTCTTCAGGAAATGCGCCGGATCCTGCGGCCCGGCGGCCGCATGTACGTGCTCGAATTTTCCCAGCCGCATGCCTTGGTGCGCCCGTTCTATTACTTTTATCTCCGCCACATCCTGCCTTTCATCGCAGGCATGGTCACCGGTGATCGCTCAGCCTACGTTTATCTCAACGAGACCATCGAGCAGTTTCCCGGCCGCACTGCGTTGTCCGCCGAAATCATCGCTGCAGGTTTCACATCAGTGACCGCACGCGGCCTGACCTTTTGCACCGTCGCCTTGCACGAAGCGGTCAAATAACCGCTGCGACGAACTCAGTTAAAGGACTTGCCGCAACCGCAGGTGCTCTGCGCCTGTGGATTCTTAATCGCAAACCCCTTACCGTGGAGACCGTCGTCGAAATCGATGTCGGAGCCATCGAGGTAAGCGAAACTGGACGGATCCACGAGGAACTGCACGCCCTCGCTCTCCAGCTCAGCGTCACCGTCTTTCCGGTCATCAAATGACATTCCGTATTGAAAGCCCGAGCAGCCACCCGTCTCGACAAACACGCGCAACCGCTTCACCGGCGTGTCGAGCTCCGTCTGCATCGTGCGAACGCGAGCAGCGGCGCGGGGGGAAAGAGTGATCATGTCGGAAAAGTAAGTCACTGACTCCAGGTGTCAAATTCACGTGAAGCCGTTGCACGCCGAATTTGGATTGCACACTTGCCACTCGCCGCAACGGACCTTTTCCTCGCTGGTCGTGGCGTCGATCAAACACCTCTTCACCGAGATTCATTACGAGATGATCCGCAAACTTGCGGAAGGCGGCATGGGCGTGGTGTACGAAGCCATCCAACTCGGCGCCGGTAATTTCAAGAAAGTCGTCGCCGTGAAGCTCATTCGCGAGGAGTTCTCCGCGATCGAGGAGTTCCAGAAGAATTTTATCGGCGAGGCCCGCCTCGTGGCCGATTTGATCCATACCAACATCGTCCAAACCTACCATCTCGGCCAGGTGGGTGGGCAATATTTCATGGTGATGGAGTTCGTCCGCGGCGTGAATCTCGAGGTCTTCATCGAAAAACACCGTGAACTGCGGAAGCAGATTCCCGTCGATCTCGCCGCCTTCATCGTCTCACGCGTGGCCCGCGGCCTCGCCTACGCCCACCAGAAGAACGACCGCGAGGGCCGCCACCTCAATATCGTCCACCGTGACATCGGTCCGAAGAACGTGCTCATGGCCCATGAAGGCGACGTGAAGCTGACGGACTTCGGCATCGCGAAGGCCCTCGACCTGATGTATAACGAGGAAGGCAAGGTCATCGCCGGCAAGGACGAGTATCTCTCGCCCGAACAGGCGAACTATGCCGTGACCGATGCCCGGGCCGACCTCTTCCCGCTCGGCATCGTCCTCACCGAGCTGCTGTTGGGCAAAAACATCTTCCGTTCCATCGATCGCGCGCAGTCGCGCCGCAACATCCTTTCGATGGCCATCCCGCAGTTCGCCACCCTGCGCTCGGACATCAACCCCAAGCTCGAGGCCATTATCCAGAGGGCCCTCACGCGCGATCGCGACCAGCGCTACCAGTCGGCCTTCGCGATGCTCACCGACTTGGAAATGTACCTTTACAGCGATGGCTACGGCCCCACCAACGAAAAGCTCGGCGTTTACCTCAAGGGACTCTTCGGGGTTAGCGAGCTGGGGGGCACTTCAGTCTCTTCCCGGCCTCCGTACCCCACGCCCCTGCGATGATAAACGACAGGCTTCATCCAGTACATGAGCGGGCCCGGATTTAGCCACGACCTCCGCCAGCGCCAGACCCAGTCCCTTGTTCTTGCGCCTCAGCTGCGGCACTCGCTGAAAATTCTTCAGGTGGCGGCGCTCGACCTGCGCTCGGTCATCCAGGAGGAGCTGCAGTCCAATCCCACGCTCGAGGAATTGCCAATGGACGGCGAGAGCATTGACAAAACCGAGGCGCCCACGCCGGACGCCACCGAAAGCGGCACGGATACACCCACCGCCGACCAGAGCGACCAGCGCGAGGAGATGGATTTCAGCAAGGAGTTCGAGATTCTCGGCAAGCTCGACCAGGACTGGCGCGACCATATGTCCAACGCCGGCGGCACGCAGTCCTACTCGGCGGAGGACGCCGAGAAGCGCCAGCATTTCTTTGACTCCCTCGCCAGCGAGACCTCGCTGCAGGAGCATCTCATGCAGCAGGTCGCGCTCGACGAGCTCGCAGTGCCGGTGCTCGAAGCCTTGCATCAACTCATCGGCAACCTCGATGACCGGGGTTACCTCGCCCAGCCGCCCGCCGACATCGCGCTGCAGACGAATCTCCCGTACGAAACGGTGCTGCAGGCCTTGAAGCTGCTGCAGACCTTCGATCCGCCGGGCATCGGCAGCCAGACCCTCGCGGAATGCCTGCTCGCGCAACTGGCCGCCCGCAGTCGCACCGACTCGCTGGCTGCGCGCATGCTGCGCGATCATTTCGAGCTGCTGTCCCGCCGTCGCATTCCCGAATTGGCCCGCAAACTCGGCGCGCCGGCCGACGACGTGCAGGCGGCGATCGAGGAAATCTCCAAACTCGACCCCGCGCCCGGCCGCCGGTTTGCCGAGGACAATAACCGCGTCGTCGTCGCCGATGTCACCGTTGAAAAAGACGGTGACGAATGGAAAATCCAGCTCAACAGCGACTACATCCCACGCTTGCGCATCTCCAGCACCTACCGGGAGCTCATCGCCAAAGGCACGCTCAACAAGGACGAGCGCGAATACCTTCGCGAGCGGATGCGCTCAGGGAAGTTCCTGATCGACTCGATCGAGCAGCGCCAGCGGACCATCGAGCGCATCACCCGCGAGATCATCAAGGCGCAGACCCCGTTTTTCGAACACGGCGTTTCGCAGCTGCAGCCGCTGACGATGACGCAGATCGCGGACATCGGCGGCGTGCACGAGACCACCGTCAGCCGCGCCATCGCGA
>JBDTJA010000256.1:0-2737 GCA_039936075.1 Opitutaceae bacterium
GGCCAGGTGCAGACCGCGATGCGGAGCGGGATTTCATTCGAGGTAAACGCCGCCGTGTTCAGGATGACGAGGCGACCGATCAGCTCGGGATGTTTCGCGGCGAAACCAAACCCGATCGCCCCACCCCAGTCATGGACGACGAGATGCACCCGTTTTACGCCCAGCGCGGCGACGAGTGCCTCGATGTCGGCGATGCGGCCCGCCAGCGTGTAGTCATATTCCGGCGGTTTTTCCGAGAGGCCCATGCCCACGTGGTCCGGCGCGATGCACCGCAGACCCGCCGCAGCGAGATCGCGGATCAACTCGCGGTAATAAAATGACCAGGTCGGGTTGCCGTGGAGCATCAACACCACCTCCTCATTGCGCGGGCCCTCGTCGACGTAGCTCATCCGGGCGCCGTGGGGCGTGATGAAGGCCGCCGGCGTAAACGGATATTCATAAGCCAGAGCGCTCGGAAGCTGGGGGATACTTACCATTCGAGGGCGAGCATGAGGCAATTTAAGCCGCTGCCAATGCCAAGCAGTCCCACCCGCTGGCCTTCCTGAACCGCCCCGGCATCGAGCGCGGCGGACAAAGTCGCGGGCAGCGCCACGGAGCCCGTGTTGCCCAGGGTTTCGAACGTCGAGAAATCCTTGGCGAGATCGAGCCCCAGCTTTTCGTAGAGCAGCCGGCGATGGGTGCTACCGACCTGGTGGCAGATAAAGCGATCAAAGGAGTCCCCGGCCCAGCCGGCGCCCGACGTAAATTCACGCCAGGTCTCCTGCGCGAGCGCGACACCGGCCAGCAACAGTTGCTCGGAATCGGTCTGCATCGCGAGAGCCTCGGCGCCATGCGTGTCGCCCTGACAAAGATCGTTGTGCTGGGTGGCCGCGCGCGCCACTCCGCCGAGCAGTCGATGCGGCCGGCCTTTCACCAGCGAACGATGGCAGACGATGGCGGCCACCGCCCCCGAGCCAATCGTCAGGTTGGCGAAAAACGGTTTGATCTCATTTCGCGTGAAGGGCTTCGCGAGCAGCGTGTGGAGAGTCTGCTCGACCAAGGGACGGCCGTTTTCGCCCGCGACGACGAGCGCACATTGAATTTGCCCTGACTCGATCAGGCCGGCGGCGACGGTGAGGGAATTGAGAAATCCGAGACAGGCGTTCGAGACGTCGAAGATTTGCGCGGAAGCCGGCAGGCCGATTTTACGATGGGCAAACGAGGCGGTGGCCGGTTCGAGCATGTCGCGGCTGACGGCCGCATGGATGAAAAGCTCGATCTGCGCCGCAGAGATTTTTGATTTCGCCAGCACGGCCCGGCCGGCGGCGGCGCTGGCATCGGATGGACGGGTGCCGGCGGGCCACATCCGGCGCTCGCGGATGCCGGTCATCAGCTCGAGGCGACCCGCGGGCAGCTTGAGCCGCTCGTAGAGTGGCCGCAGGCGTTCCTCGATGTGCGCGGAGGTCCAGATTTCCTCCGGGAGGGCAACCGCGAGTGACTCGATGCAGACGTTTTCGAATCTCATGCGCGCGTCACTTTTCCGGCCGCATGGCGAGGCGGATGATTTCCTGGTCGAAGTAATTGGAGCCAAGGCCGGCATCGACGACGAGCGTGGTGCCGTTCACGCCACTGCTGCGTTCGCTCAAGAGAAACAGCACCGCGTTGGCGACTTCCTGGGTCTCGAGGCTTTTCTTTCGAAACGTAAGCTTCTGCGCGTAGAGATAACTTTCGACATAACCGGGAATACCGGCCGAGGCACTGGTCTTGAGCGGACCGGCGCCGACCGCGTTGAACCGCACGGCGGTGTCGGCGCTGAATGACTTGGCGAGAAATTTCACGCTCGATTCCAGCGCGGACTTGATCGGCCCCATGTAACCGTAGTTGTCGGGCGTCACGACCAACGAGGAAATGCCGATGGTGACGACCGAGGCGTGCTTCGCGAGCAGCGGCTTGAGGGCGCGGGCGACTTCCACCAGGGAAAAAGCCGACACGGCCATGGCCTGGAGAAAGTCCGCGCGCTTCGTTTCGTGGAACGGTTTAAAACCCTCACTGTAGTTCGCGAACGCGATGGAATGCACCACCCCGTGCAGCACGGGATGACCCGCAGCGGCGATCTCGGCGGCCAGCCGGTCGGGCGCGCTCTCCTGTTCGACATCGCAGATGAACACGGCCTTGCCGGCCAGCTGCGTCTCGAGGGATTTTTTGCGGGCTTCCGAGCGCACGCTGTAGAGGACGTTGGCGCCGGCCTGCTCGAGTGATTGGGCAACGAACCAGGCGACGCTCTTGCGATTGGCCACTCCGAAAACGAGCACGGTTTTGCCAGAAAGCTGGAGGAAATCGCTCATGCTGTGGAAGTCGCTCCGGGAACTTTCCAAGCGACGGCGAAATCGACATTGAGGACTCGCTTGTCACCGCTTTTGACGCTGCCGCTCATCATGGTGAAGCCACCGAGCACTTCCTTCTTCCTGACCTCAATGGTGATGGTCTCGCCGGGAAACACGGGATTGCGGAAACGCACGTCGCTGATCTTGGCGAGCAGCGGCACACCGCTCTGGCTCCCCTGCCCGGCCATGCTGCGCGCCATGTAGAGCGCCCCCGTCTGGAAGACGGCTTCGCACAGCAACACCCCGGGCGTAATGGGCGCGTTGGGATAATGCCCCTGATAAAAATCTTCGTCTGCGCGAAAAGTGCGCTGGGCGACCAGGCTGTCGGGAGTCTCGGACACGATTTTATCGACGAACAGAAACGGCGGCCGGTG
>JBDTJA010000257.1:0-2347 GCA_039936075.1 Opitutaceae bacterium
GCGACCTTTGCCGGCAAACCGGGCACCGTGAAGGAGCTGACCGCGAGCGGCGCGATTCACGATGTGAAGGAAGCCATGCTCACTTCCGCCCATACCAAAGCCGAGGCGGGCTTCGCCGCTTTGCAAATGTCTTCTCCTTCCAGTCAGGCACCGACACAATCCCAGCAACTCGAGATGCAAACCGCGGCATTGCTGGAGGCATTGATGGCGAAGTTGGGGTCGAAGTGAAGTGGCTCCGCTCAAGCCTTGCGCACGATCTCAATACCGGGAGGGGCGTCGATCTGGGAATGGATTTCGCCGTTGGGGCGGCGTTCATGGCGGACTTTGACAGGGCCGAGCGGAGTCGGGTAGGCGCCTTCGGCCCAAGTGAGATGGCCGAGTTGCGGGGCGACGCGGAGGCGGGCGCAGCTGGGCTTTGTCAGAAAATGCGCGTGGGCGCGACGTGGAATTCACTCAATGGCGAGCGTTCGGCACGCGCTGCGAGATCGGGCTGCAAGGAGGCCGTCGTGGGAAGGGAGGGATTCATGCGCGCCGGACAATTGTATGTGCTGTCAGTCTAAAGTAGCGCTCCGTAGGTCAAAGGCCCTGGTTTAATATCGAGGGCATTGGCGCTCCGGGCTTCAACTCCGACCAAGTTGGATTCTTCACTTCGCGCAGAATGACCAACCGGACCGTCCTGATGAATCGCCGCATTGGCGTGTTTCGCCTATTAAAAATGTCAACCCACCCAATCTCGCGCGTTGTTGAACAGCTTCATCCACGGCGAGTCTTCGCCCCAGTCGGCGGGGTGCCAGCTCAGGGCTTGGGTGCGGAAGACGCGCTCGGGATGGGGCATCAGGATCGTCACGCGGCCAGTGGTCGTCGTGAGCGCAGTCATGCCGAGTGGAGAGCCGTTGGGATTGAGCGGGTATTGCTCGGTGACTTCGTGCCGATTATTGACAAACCGCGCTGAGACTAGGCCGGATGTTGAGCATTTCCTGGCGGCATCGGCGTTCGCGAATTCGGCGTAACCTTCACCATGGGCGGTGACGACGGGGATGACGCTGCCCTCCATACCGGCGAAAAGGATGCTCGGGCTCCTTTCGATTTTCACCGACACCAGGCGGCCTTCGTAGCGTTCGGATTGGTTCTGCACGAAGCGCGGCCACAGTTCGGCACCGGGGATGATCGACTTCAGGTTGCTCATCATCTGGCAGCCATTGCACACGCCGAGGGCAAAGGTGTCCTCGCGCTGGAAGTACGCGGTGAACTCGGAGCGCGCGCGATCGTTGAACAGCACGCTCTTGGCCCAGCCCTCGCCGGCGCCGAGGACGTCACCGTAGCTGAAGCCGCCGCACGCTGCGAGGCCGCGGAAATCCTTGAGCGAGACACGGCCGCTAAGGATGTCGGTCATATGGACGTCCACGGACTTGAATCCCGCACGGTCAAAGGCGGCAGCCATCTCGACTTCGCCATTCACGCCCTGCTCGCGCAGGATCGCGATCGGGGGTTTATTTTTCACCGCGAAGGACGCTAAGTTCGCGAAGGATTCGGAATTCGGATTTTTGCTTCCGGACTTATCTGCGGGCTGGGACTTAGTGCTCTTTGCGTCCTTTGCGGTGAAATCAAAGGTGATGAGCGGCGTGATGCCGGGATCGGACGCGTCCATTCTCAGCTGGTGCTCAGACTCGGCGGCGGCGGGATTGTCGCGCAGCGTGGCGATGCGGTGGGTGACATCGGACCAGTAGCCGCGGAGCGTCGTGAGGCTCTCGTTGAGAATTTCCTGACCAGCGCGGCGGATGCGCAGCGCGTAGTGCGGGTTCAGTTTGCCGATCTGCGTGGTGCAGGCTTTGAAACCGTGCGAACGCAGCGCGAGGTAGACTTCGTCGAGATCGTCGGCGCGCACCTGGATGACGGCACCGAGTTCTTCGCTGAAGAGCGCGGAAAAGGCGTTGTGGCCGGCGGGGATTTCAAGATCTACGCCGACGTGTCCGGCGAAAGCCATCTCGACGATGGTCGTCAGCAGGCCGCCGTCGGAACGGTCGTGGTAGGCGAGGAGCTTTTTGTCGCGGCCAAGTTGCTGGATGACTTTCCAGAAATTCTTGAGGTCGGTGGGATTGTCCACGTCGGGCGGAGCTTGGCCGGTTTGCGAAACGACCTGCGCGAGGATCGACCCGCCGAGCCGGTTCTGGCCGCGACCGAGATCGATGAGAAGAAGAACGGTGTCGCCAAGGGGTTCGACATGGTGATTATCAACCACGAAGGTTTCGGAAGATGGAGCTTCGGACTTCGTGATCTTCGTGACCTTGGTGGTAAAATCTGGATCGTATTTTAGCTGTGGGGTGAGCGAGAGGCGGATGTCGGCGAC
>JBDTJA010000258.1:0-2717 GCA_039936075.1 Opitutaceae bacterium
CCGCGCGCCACCGCGCCGTGCTCGGAGAGCGTGTTGGCCAGCTTGAAACCCACCATCGCGAACTGCGCTGCCATCGAGCGGGGCGTGCGGTGACCCGACATGGGGTCGAAGCCGCGCGGGTGCGCCGCCGGGCTGCTCAAAAACTTCGCCAGCTGCGCAAACGAGTCTGCACCATAAAAATCATCGGCGTTGATCACGGCAAACGGCTCGTGGATCGCCTCGCGCGCGCACCAGACCGCATGCCCCGTGCCCCACGGTTTTTCGCGACCAATCGGCAGCGCGTCCCCATCGGGCAGCGCATCGAGCGCTTGGAAAACGTAGTCCACCGCGATGCGTCCGCCGTATTTCGCGCCGATCTGCTCCCGAAACAGCGCCTCGAAATCGCGCCGGATCACAAACACCACCCGGCCAAACCCCGCCCGCAGCGCATCGAACACCGCATAGTCGAGCACGGTCTCACCCGACGGGCCGACCGGATCGACTTGCTTGAGTCCGCCGTAGCGCGAGCCCATGCCCGCGGCGAGAACGAGGAGCGTGGGTGACATCGCCCACAGGAGAATCATTCGCGCCGCCAGGCGCAAGGCGCGTCGCGGCGAAGAGCCCTTTTCATTTGCCGCCAGCCCGGCGTGGGCAAGGATGTCTGCCTGGCTCCCCCTTCGCCATGGCCCGCGTCATCACTCCCACCCCCGCCTTGCTCGCGCAGTTTACCCGCGATGGCGTGCTCGTGCTCCCGGACGTGCTCGCGTCCGACGAGGTGGCGATCCTTCGGCAGGGCGTCGAGCGGGCGTTCGCCGCGCACAGCCCCGACGCCGACCTTTATCCCAAGGAATTCCACATGCAGGATATCTGGCGGCCCAAGATGTTCGAGCATGGCGCCGAGTTCGAGGCGCTGGTCGATCATCCGGGCATCGCGCAGCTGGTGGACGCGATCTTGGGCAACGACTGCCACATGATCGCCAACAGCGCGATGCGCACTCCGCCGGGCAAGACGCTTTCCACCTGGCACTCCGATGAAGGAGTCCGCCTCCCGCGCCCGACCGGGGTGCCCCTCGACCCGCGCCATCCGATGCCGACCTTCGTCCTCAACGTCCATTACAACCTCTGCGACGTGGACGAGGCGCTCGGGCCCACCCAGTTCATCCCCGGCAGCCACCGCAGTGGTCGCGGTCCCGAGCCGGCGGACCTGGATACCGACGGCAACCCCCGCTATGAGGGTCGCGGCCTGCTGAGCTCGGCTGGCCCCGCCGGCACGTGCGTGCTGTGGAACGACCAGACCTGGCACCGCGGCGGCCCGAACGTTTCCGACAACCGGATCCGGTGGGCGGTGCAGACCCCCTTCGCCCTGCGTTGGGTTGCCCAGCGGTTTTATCCCTACCTCAACTATCGCTTTCCGGAAGACATCCTCGCCCGCGCCACTCCGCGCCGCCGCCGCCTCTTCGGCGTGCACCAAGTCGGCTCCTACGGCTGAGTCCGCCGTCGCGCGAGCCCATGCCGCCGGCGAGGACGAGGAGCGGGGGTGACATCGCCGCCAAGCCGACGAATTCACCGCAAGCGGTCAATGCCCCGGCCGGCTCGACGGCCCACCAGTGACGAAGGCCGGGGTAAAATAACGGATTCACTGACACCGGGAAATAATTGCCCGGCGCCGCGTCATTCCCGACACTGCACCCAATGTTGCCCCTCAATCCCCTGCTCTCGATGACGCCTCTGCGCGCCCAACGCGGCGTGCTGCGTCTGGCCGAAATGATCTGGTCGGATTCGCGCCCGCTGCGCGTCGAGGCCACTGCCTCCCGTCCTGACCATGTGTCACTCGCCGTCGCCAAAAAATTCCCCCGCCGCGCCCTCCGCGCCGGCGAAATTTGGGGCCGCCTCTATGATCAGCGTTGGTGCCGCGTCACGATCCCCTCCGGCGGCCCCCGCTGGATGCGCTGGGACGAACAGGGAGAGGCCACGATGTTTATCAATGGCACTCCCTTCTATGGCTTCGACATCGCTCATCGCACGGTCGAGCTGCCCGCGGGTGTGCGCGAAGTCTGGGTCGAGTCGCTCTGCGTGCAGGCCGCCGTCTGGCATCCCGACGCGAAGGGCCTCGATGAAAAGGGCAACCTCTTCCGTGGCGCCTCGCTCCTGCATCGCGACGATACCGCCTGGGCTGCATATCACGATCTGAACTGCCTTTACGATTACATGATCGAGCTGCGCACACGCGAGTTGCCCGGCGTGCCACGCGAGCTGCAGGCCATGGCGCAACAACCGCCCTTGACCGATGTCTCGCCGCAATTCCGCCGGCTGCTGCGCGGTCTCGACACGGCGCTCGACGCCTTCGACACGTCTGGGCTGGACGCGCTCCGGCGCGCGCTCGCCGTCGTCTATCGCGAGATGCACGACGCAGCGCCGTTCGCCCGCGCCGCACTCACCGGGCATTCCCATCTTGATCTGGTCTGGCTCTGGACTGAGCAGATCGGCGAGGGCAAGGCCGTGCACACCTTCTCCAACGTCAATCGCTTGATGGCGCTCTATCCCGAGTTCCGTTTCGCCTACTCCCAGTCCGCGAGCTACGAGGCCGTGGGCCGTCGTTCACCTGAGCTGCACCGCGCCGTGAAAGCCCGTCTGCGCTCCGGCCAGTGGGAAGCCACCGGCGGCATGTATGTCGAAAGTGATTCCCATGTCCCGACCGGCGAGGGTCTCGCCCGCGCCTTCACGATTGGACAGGAGTC
>JBDTJA010000259.1:0-13202 GCA_039936075.1 Opitutaceae bacterium
TACCCAGCGCCTGCGCCTCACGGCGGGTCGTCTCGTGAATGTCACGTTGCGGAAGGCTGAATCCAACCGCGCCCCGTCGCTCTCTCTTTCGTCCAAGCCCGCCGCCGAGCCCGCCACCCGGGGTCGCGCCACCGGCCGCAAGCCCGGTCGTTACGATGAACGGGGTCCCGCCGCCGGCACGCTGAACACGCGCAACACGTTTGAAACCTTCGTGGTCGGCGCCAACAACCAGATGGCCCACGCCGCCGCCCTCGCCGTCGCCCAGGCGCCCGCGCAGGCGTACAACCCTCTCTTCATCTACGGCGACACCGGACTGGGCAAAACCCACCTGATGCACGCGATCGGCCACGCCATCCTGCGGGCCAATCCCGAAGCCCGCGTCGCGTATCTTTCCACGGAGAAGTTCACCAATGAATTTATCCAAGCTCTGCAGGAAAACAGCCTCACGAAGTTCCGCCAGCGCTACCGCCATGTGGACGTGCTACTGATCGACGATGTCCAGTTTCTCGCCGGCAAGGAGCGCATCCAGGAGGAATTCTTTCACACGTTCAACGACCTCTTCGAGTCCGGCAAACAGGTCGTCCTCTCGAGCGATCGGCGCGCGAGCGAGATCCAGAAGCTCGAGGCCCGCCTCGTCTCCCGCTTTGAATGGGGCCTTCCCGCCGACATTCAGGCCCCTGACTTCGAGACCCGTGTCGCCATTCTGCGTACGAAGGCCGCCAGCCTCAAATTCGACCTGCCCGACGCGATCATCAATTTCATCGCGCAGAACATTTCCAAGAACATCCGCCGCCTCGAGGGCGCGTTGATCAAGGTTGCCAGCTACTCCGCGCTCACCAGCAAGCCGCTCGACCTCGCGACCACCGAGATGCTCCTGCAGGACGTGTTGATGGAACAGGCGCAGAACATTCTCACGATCGAGACGATCCAGAAACGCGTGGCTGACCATTACCAGATCCGGCACAGCGACATGACCAGCAAGCGGCGGCCCAACAACATCGCCATCCCCCGCCAGATCGCGATGTACCTCACCCGGACGCTGACCAAGCACTCGCTTCAGGAAATCGGCGACGCCTTTGGCGGCCGCGACCACGGCACCGTCATCCATGCCTGCAAGGCCGTGGACAACATGATGGAGCAGGACACGTCCACCCGCGGCAGCATCGATTTCCTCAAGTCTCAGCTGTCGAAGTGACGCAGGGCGGGATCGCTGATCCCGCCAAATGTCCGTCCATTGGCGGTGAAAGGTAAGGTTCGGCGACCCCGCCCTCCAAAATCATCCCAACTGTCGCAGTTGAAAGTTGCCGGAGTCTGGTTGAGGGTAATCGCCGGCCATCGGCGCGCCGGGCTTCCGTCTTCCTCCTTTCACCTTTTTCCGTTCACCTTTCACCTTTTCCTGCCCCATGTCCCTCACTCCTGAGCAAACTCAAGCCGTCAGCAGCTGGGTCGCCGCCGGCGACAACCTCTCGGCCATCCAGAAAAAGCTCATCGAGCAATTCAAGGTCACGCTGACTTACCGCGATGTCCGCTTCCTTGTCGACGACCTCAATCTCGCGTTGAAGGACGCCGCCCCGAAGGTGGACGCCTCCGACGTCACCAAGACTCAGCCGTCCGCCGCCGAGCCCGCACCTCCCTCTGGCGCAACCGGTGACGCCCTCGCCGGCGAGGACGAAGCCTTCCCCGCCTCTCCCGACGATGTGCCGGCGGGCGCCTCAAACGTTTCCGTCAGTGTGGACAAGGTCACGCTTACGCCCGGCGCGATTGCGAGCGGCGACGTGACGTTTAGCGACGGGGTCACGGCCAATTGGATCGTAGACAACCAAGGCCGCCCGGGCTTCACGAAGGTCAGCAAGCCCGGCTACCGCCCTACACCCGCCGACGGCCAAGCCTTCATGCAGGAACTCAGCGCCGCGTTGCAAAAGCGCGGCTTCTAGGCCCGTTTCCCGGTCCGCGTCGTTGACGCCCCCCGGCGATACCAGCGACGGGATCCGGGACTCACAGATCGCCTGAACGCCGGCCCGGTCGCGGCGACTCCCGTTTGTCCTTGAACATCCGCGCCACGGCGGAGCGAAATTCACTGATCGCGAAGGGTTTCGCCAGGCAGGTGAGATTGTGTTCGTCGAGGAAGGCTTGGAAGGTGTCGCTGACCACGTCGCCGGTCATGAACAGTGTACGCGCCGCCGATTCCGGGTGGGTCGCCATCAGATGCTCGTGCAAACGGATGCCGTTGAGACCGGGCATTTTCCAATCCGACACCAGTACGTCGAATTTCTGCCGCGCCATCAGTTCGATCGCCTGCTGGCCACTCCCGGCCGTCTCCACGTGATGACCCTCGATGCGCAGGAGCTCGCTCGCGAGGTCGAGGATCCATTGCTCGTCATCGATGACGAGGACCGACTTACCCGTGGGCTTGCCCGCAGGAGAAAAGGGGAAAGGTGTGCCGCTTCGTCGGTGCGTCAGTGTGGTGTTGGTCGCGACGGGCAGTTCGATGACGAACGTCGCTCCGTGCCCCAATTCGCTCTGGGCGACGATCTTGCCGCCGTGCTCCTGGATCAGACCATAGGACAGGCTCAACCCGAGGCCCGTGCCCTTGCCCGCGGGCTTCGTGGTGAAAAAGGGATCGAAGATGCGCGCGAGGTGCTGCGGCTTGATGCCGGGGCCGTTGTCCTGGAACTCGATCATCACCCAGCCGTCCGCCACATGTGTGCGGATCACGATGCGACCCTCCCGCTGGGACGGCTCGATCGCCTGCCGCGCATTGCTGAGGATGTTCACAAAGACCTGCTGTAGCTGATGCGGATCGGCCATGATCGGCGGGAGGCTCGGGGCGAACTCCTTCACGACGGTCACGTTGCTCGTGCGCAAGTCGTAGGCCATAATCTCCAGGACTTCGTCGAGCAAGATGTGCAATTCGACCAGCTTGCGCTCCGGCGCCTGTTGGCGCGCGAAGCTGAGCAGACTGTGCACAATCTTGTGGCAGCGATGCGCGCTCTTCGCGATCCGGTCGAGATGCACCTTGGTCTTGTCGTCGGTCTGGGCCGTCTGCAGCAGCTCGGAAAACCCAATCACCGCGGTCAGTGGATTGTTGAGTTCGTGCGCCACACCCGCGACGAACTGGCCGACCGCCGAAAGCTTTTCACTTTGGATCAACTGCTCCTGCGTCGCCTTCACCATCTGCATCGCGCGTTCCAGCTCGATGCGGGAGTTCTGCAGATTCGTGGTCATCTGGTTGAACGTCGCCGCCAAGTCGCCGAATTCGTCGTTGGAAAAGGCCTCGACCCGCCGCGAAAAATCTCCGCGGCCGACCGCCTCCGCGCTGTCTCGCAGCAGGCGCAGCGGCCGCGTCACCCGACCGATGAAAATCCAGACGACCACCGCGCTGGCAATGATGCCGGCGAGCGCGAGCCCCAGCACCCGGTAGCGGGTGGTTTCCAGCGCGTCCAGCCGCTGCTCGTAGGACGAGAGCAGCACAAAATGAAATCCCGGGGACGAGGCGGTGCGGCCATAATCCCCCGTCAGCGTCAGGAAGTGCTCGCCGTTGATCACGGCTTGCTGGATGCCGGAGCCGTCCGCATCCGTTGCGACTTTCGTCGCCGCCCAGTTCAGCAGCGCTGCCTTGGTGGCCGGACCGCGCAGGGTCGAGGCTGCCGCCACGCCGTTGGCCAATACCATGATTTCAGTCTCCGGCGGCTTGAGCTGCTGCAGGGTTATTTCGCTCAGTCGCACTCCCGCCACCAGCACGCCCGCGAGCCCGCGTTCCGGCAACACCACCGGAATCGCCACGATGTTCAACGCCTGATCTCCGAGCACCACGCTGCCCGCGCCCGACTCTCCCGCCAGCGCCGAGCGTATCGGGCGATCGGCCCCGCGGACAAAATCCTCGAGCGACAACTTGCCATCACGACGGGCGCCACTGAAGGACTTTCCATCCGCCGAAACCAGCAGCTTCCCCTCCGGCGTGACGAACGCCAATACCGCCGTGTCGTCTGCGAACTCCTCCAGCAAATCCTGCAGGTAAGCCCGCGTCGTGTTCGCGTCGTTCAGCTTCACCACTTTTAGGAACCGGGTGTCGCCGACGACGTTGCGGTAGCCGGGCGTCAGGCTTACCGCCCGGTTGCCCATCGACTGCAG
This sequence comes from Opitutaceae bacterium, assembly GCA_039936075.1. Taxonomy (GTDB): domain Bacteria; phylum Verrucomicrobiota; class Verrucomicrobiia; order Opitutales; family Opitutaceae; genus Opi-474. The sequence goes on from JBDTJA010000259.1 coordinate 4,132, forward strand.
GAAAACCGCCCGCGCCGTGGTCAGGGCCGACCCGGCATCCTCGCGGGTCTGCCGCGTGATGCTGCGGTCCACGACCCAAATCGTGATCGCCGGCAACACGATCAGCAACGTCATGACGGCCGCCATAACCTTGGCCTGCAGACTGAACCGGAGCGGGCGATGCATGGCAGCCATGGTCTAGTATTTCGACCGATCAGCAGCCAGCCCGAGCGAAAAGTCCGCCCACGCTTCACTCTGCGCAAAGGACGCCTCCATACCAAAAGCCCGAAAGAATCTGCCAGTTTCACGCATAAAGATAAGCAACCCCCCGAGCATGCGCGATCGCACAACCGATGCAAGCATCTCGCAGCCATCCTGTTGAGTGGAGTTGCGTCAGCGAGCCTCAGCCCAGAATCCGCAAAAACTCCGTCTCATCGATCACGGGAATACCCAGCTCGGCTGCCCTCGCCAGCTTCGAACCGGCCTCCTCACCCGCGAGCACGTAGCTCGTTTTCTTGCTCACGCTGCCACTGACTTTTCCGCCCGCGGCCAGGATCTTCTGCTCGGCCTCCTCGCGTTTCAGCGTCGGCAGCGTGCCCGTGAGGACCACCGTCTTGCCCGTGAACACACCCGCCGTCACCACCGTGCCTTGGGGATCAATGCCGAGCTTGCGCAGTTTCCGGAGGAGCCGCTGACCGGGGACACTCGCCAGAAATTCCAAGGTGCTCGCGGCCACCACTGGCCCGAGGTCGGCCGGCACGCCGGCCAGTGGACCCGCCTCGATCGCCGCGATTTCGGTATCGAGCTTCGCACACCATTCCTTGCGCCGCGCCTTTTCCTCATCCGATTTGGCCGGATTTTTTCGTGAAGCCGGAGCCTCCCATTCGCGCTGCGCGACCAGTCCGGATTTTTTTAAGACGGCGTGCAGCAACTCCGAATCCGCCAGCTCGGCCAGCGTGCGGTGCCGCCGGCCGAGTTCCCGCGCCGTCGTCTCGCCGACCTCCGGCACGCTCAGCGCATACAGCCATTTTTCCAACGGCAAGGCGCGCGCCACCTCGCGGGCCGCCACGATCTTGGTCGCGTTTTTTTCGCCAAAAATCCGCGGCTCTTCGGCCGTGCCCAGATTGAGCGTCGCGAGCGTTTCGAGCGGCACGTCGTACAAATCCGGCGGATCCTGCACATGGCCGAGCTCAACCAGTTTCGCCGCCACGACGCCACCCACCCCGTCAATCGCCAGCGCGCGCCGGCTGCAAAAAAATCCCAGCCGTCCCGCCCGCTGCGCCGTGCAGTCGTAGTTCGGGCATTTCCACGCCGCGCCCTCGGCACCTTCTGCCGCCACCTCGACGCGGGCGATCTTCGTGCCACACACCGGGCATTTGCCGCCGACCGCGGCGAACAAGTCGTATTCCGGCGCGCTCTTCGGTCGCTCTGCCGGGAAAGACTGCAGCACCGCCGGGATGACCTCACCGGCTTTTTCAATTTCCACCAGGTCGCCGATGCGGATGTCCTTGCGGCGGATCTCGTCCTCGTTGTGCAGCGTGGCCCGGCTGATCGTGCTGCCCGCGAGCACGACCGGCGCCAGCTCAGCGACAGGACTGAGGATGCCGGTCTTGCCGACCTGGATGGTAATGTCGAGCAGGCGCGTGCGCGCGGTCTCCGGCTTGAATTTGTACGCGATGGCCCAGCGCGGTGCCTTGTCGGTCGCTCCGGCCTCCCGCTGCTGTTCCCGGTTGTTGAGTTTCACCACCGCGCCGTCCGTGCCATAGGCAAACTCGTGCCGCAGCCGGTCCAGTTCGCCAATCGCCTCCCAGGCCGCGTCGATGCCGCGCACCGTCCAATATTTCTCCACCACCGGCAGGCCCCAGGCCTTCAGCTTTTTTTGCAGGTCGGACTGCGACTCCACCACCTCGGGTTCACAATAACCAAGGCTGTAGAGCACGATCTCCAGCTTGCGGCGGGCCACCTCTGCGGAGTCGAGTTGCTTGATCGTGCCGGCCGCCAGATTGCGCGGATTGGCGTAGAGTTCCTCCCCGGCGACCGCGCGCTCGGCGTTGATGCGCTCGAATTCCGCTGCGGTGAGGTAGATTTCTCCGCGAATCTCCACGAGTTTCGGCGCTGCGCCGCGGAGTTTCTGCGGCAGCGAGTGAATCGTGCGCACGTTCGCCGTCACGTCATCGCCTTTGTCGCCCTTGCCCCGCGTCACCGCCCGCACAAACTGGCCATCCTCGTAGGTCAGGCTCACCGCGAGGCCATCGATCTTCGGCTCCACGGTGTACCCGAGGTCGTCTTGGCCGAGCAATTTTGCGAGCCGCACCTGAAACGCCCGTAACTCGGCCTCGTTGTAGGTGTTGTCGAGGCTGAGCATTTTCTGACGGTGCGCGACTTCCTTGAAGCCCTGCACCCGGTCGTCGCCCACGCGCTGCGTCGGCGAATCCGCCGTGGCAAACTGCGAAAATTTCGCTTCGAGCTCCGCCAGCTCGCGTTTGGCTGCATCGTACGCGAAGTCGGAAATTTCCGGATCGGCCCGTTGGTAATAGAGCTCATCCGCCCGGACGACTTGTGCGCGCAACTCCGTGATGCGCTGCTGGGCTTGGGCCGGGGTCATCGGCTCAATGGAAACCCAAAACTCCCGGGCGGAAAGAAAAATGACCGCACCGCGGGGCGAGTGCCTCGCCCTCGTTCGGTCGCGCCGGCGTCCCAGCTCCGCCCCCAAGAAAAAGCCGTCCGCCTTACGGCGGACGGCTTGAGATTAAAACCGAACGACCCGATTACGGGGCGTACGTGATCGTGCGCACACCCGCAACGCTATCGATGGTGATCGCGATGCCCTGCGTGAAGGCGGTCGGATACGTTTCCTTCGCCGCGAGGTTCAACGACTTCACGTAGTTCGACGTGCCGATCAGGTTGCTGATCGTGACGGTCGAGACACCTTGCTCGAGGTAGTACTGATCGGCCGCCGCGGACAGCTGGCGCGCGTTGTTCAGAATGGTCTTGTCCTGGGATGCCGTGCGGACCTTTTGGAAGGCCGGAATCGCCATGGCGGCCAGAAGGCCGATAATGACGACGACGATCATGATTTCAACAAGGGTAAAGCCCTTGGTCTGGTTCGTATTTTTCATGGATATGCTTTGTTGGTTATTTGTATGATATGAATGCTCCGACCTCTCTTCCGGACCGAGCAATTCCAGAAGCAAATGCTATGCGTGCGGCATCGGCAATTCCCGGATGCGAACTAAGTAGTTTCCATTAGGGCCGTTTTTGTCGTCCAGATTATGGATTCTTTAGTACTTTAATCCGCTTACAGTGAATAGGTCATTTAAAGTATCGGCGCATGCCTCACCCCTGGCCTGGGATTAATTGGCGAACGAGCTGCGCTTCGATTGCCTCCGTTTCGGGAAACTATCCTTCCACCATTCACTTCAAAAATCCGCCGGCGTCCTAGGAAAATGCAGTCATTGGATTCTGATGAGTGCCGTTAATTCTGACCTGGAAGTCTTCCAGAATTGCTCGACCAGTACGGCAGCAGAGCACTTTTATCAGCCTCGGCTTTACTCCTTTTCCGACGGTCGTTCGCCCGCGTGTCGCTAGACACTCCGCACGGGCCCAAACCGGTGGACTACCGGGCAAGTCAAACGCCTCGCCTCTCCGAACACGTCGTTCGTCCCACCTACCGGCAGGGCAGGATTAGAGGCACCGGAGTCTGGCACCATGCGACATGGGGCCGCGTCGGTGTGCTAACCAAAGCAAACCCTGCATCAGAATCGGTGACGCGTGGTGAACCGAATCACGAAGGGCTTCTCCTCGTAGATTACCGTATTGCCGGTGAAATCCGGATCGCCCACCGTCCAGTTGTGCTGGTTGGTCACGTTGTCCAGGTTGACTTGGAAGTCCCAGAATTTGGTCGAGTAAGCCAGCATGGCGTTAATCTTGTACTGCGTCGGGATGATGATCGTGCCTTCGGCATTGGCTTTCTGCTGTCCCGTGATCTGCGGACCAAAACCTATGGAGACACCGCCCACACGATAAAACAACCGGGCGCTTCCCAGCCAGTTCGGGGTGCCAGAATAGCGGCGCAAATAAGGCACCGGGGTCAGGCCGCCCCCCGGGGCGGTATAACTACCGTCGGGCTGCAGCCGGTAATAATCCCGATTCAACTGGTAGAGGGTGGTGCCGCCGGCGCGGAAGACGTCTTGATACGCGAGGTTCGCAATGAGGCTAAAATCCTTGCTGGCCTGGAAAACAGTCTCGCCCTCGAGCCCCTTCGCAATACGGCTGGCCACATGGCCAAACTTGTCCGGGTCACCGCGCACCTGGCGGTAGCCGGCGACCGCGCCATAGAGCCGGTTGTTCAGCGCAATGAACTTGTAGCCCACCTCGAACAATGTCGCCAGCGAACGCAACGAGGCCGTGAGCGCCGCCGGCGTGGTGCCGCCCAGCGTGACTCCGCCGAAGTTGGGACTGCCCAGCGTGGCGTTGGTCCGGTTATAGGTCACATACACGGAGCTGGCGTCGTCGACCTTGTACAAGGAACTTAGAAAATAGGACGTGTCATTCGCCGAGGCGCTCAGGTCGTAAATGTTGCCTGCGGGGTGCAACGTGCCCGGTGAGCCATAACCACCGCGATCAACGAAGGCGGGACTCCTGTCGTCCACCTTGATGTGATCCGCCCGGAAACCTCCGATGAACGAGAGGTGGGTCGTGACCTTGATATCATCCTGAAAAAACGCCGCCGAGTCGCCAATGAGTGAGTCCTGGTTGCCCCCGTAATTGCCAAAGCCCACATCGCTGCCGAACTTGGTGTCGCCGGGAACGCCAAACACATAAATGTTTGCGCCCGGATTCGACCAGCCGCGGGAGTCCTGGGTGAGATCCTGAAGACTATATTGTTCCCCAAACAAGGACTGATAGGCGATGAGCCGCTCTACTTTCAGGTCCAGTCCCGTGATGAGGCGGTGGCTCACGTTACCCGTCTCGATCGTCGCATGATATTCCGTGCGGTTTTGGATGTTCCAATCCGTTGGGACATTCTCGGAATAGTTGATCGATGGCTCGTACTTGTCCGAGTCACGCGTCTCCAGGTAGGTCAGATTCCGCAGCGACGCGGTTGCTCCAAGCACCTTGTCCAGGATGAATTGGGTCTGATAGCGGTTGGCGTGGGCCACATCGGCGGTACCGACGGCCGACTGCCAGGCCTTGATCGGCGTCAGCACCGGATGAGCGATCGTATAAGTGTTGGTCGTGGCGTCGTAGATCGCCACGCCGCCGAGATAAATCCCGCGGTCGATGAGCGCCGGCGTCACGCGGTTGATCCCCGGGACTTCGGTGTAGGTCTGGGCGGAGGCCTCCGCCCACCAGTGCAAGGTCAGGGTCGGGCTGAATCGGTGGATCGCGGACACGTAAACATCCTCGGTATCGTCTTTCGTGTTTTGGTAGTACGTTTCGCCATTGCGGCCGAGGTAGGACACGCGCAGCGCGGTGCCAGCGCTCAGCGGCCCACCCGCGTCCAGCTGCCACTCCCAGTTCTGGTAATCGCGATCCGCCGTCAGGCCGCCGAAACTCAGGGAGACTTCGTTGTGCCAGCCATCGAACCTCGGCATCTTGGTGACGAAATTGGTGTAGCCGGAAGCGCCGTTGCTCTGCGGTCCATATACGGCCGAACCCGGACCCTTCACGATATCAAGGGCTTCGACGCCGTTGAAGCTCGGCTGCACGCTGTCGCGGCTGTACTTCGTGCGCTGGCCGTTAAAGTAGAGTTCCGCCAGGTCGCCCCGGACCATCGGCGTGGTCGCGAGACCGTAACGGGCTGCGGTGTAGACACCCGGGGAAAACTGGGTGAAGTCCGTCACCGACGTCAGGCGCACCTGCTCCATCAGCTCCTTGCTGATCGAGGAAACCGAGCGCGGTGTGTCCATGATGTTGCGAGCATCGCCCATCACACTGGAGATTGGGCGCACCGTCGGCATGATCTGGTCCTGCGCGGGAATGCCCTTCACGGTGTATTTCTCCAGCACCGTCACATCCGCAGGGGGCGCAGCGACCGGGGTGGGCGCGGGAATTGTAGCGTCCGTGGGCTCGCCAAAAAGTACGCCTAGCAGGCCGCCGGAGATCACCGCGCCGCGGATGAAGATCCGAATGAGTGGACGGGCGGTGCTGGCGTTCATGGTTCGTTCAGGCAGACGAGTCGTCGTATCCTGGAAAATCTCCACGATGGCGACAATCGGTGAGACCGGGCCAGCAATTTTCATTCTGGGATTGAAAAATCGGCTTACTTGGCCGGCAAAGGTGACCGTTCTTCGGCGCCATGCCTCCCGCGACCAGCCGCACACCGGTCTGCGGACGACCGCGATGTCCGGTCCGGTTGCCCATTCGCGCCCATAAATCGTCCAACGTCGCTAAGCTACGAGCCGCACAAGTCGCGCTTTGACTGCGCCGGGACGCATGTCTTACCGTGTAGACGTCCATGAGTTCGTCCCCCACCCCGCGCGTTCAGCTCGATCCACCCGGCGGCAGCAAAAAAGTGCTGCTGCATTCGTGCTGCGCGCCCTGCTCGGGTGAGGTGATGGAAGCGATGAAAGCGTCGGGCATCGACTACACAATCTACTTCTACAACCCTAACATCCACCCCAAGGAGGAATACGAGTTGCGCAAGCAGGAGAACATCCGCTTCGCCGAGAAGGAAGGAGTGCCATTCGTGGACGCAGACTACGACACCGACAATTGGTTCGCCCGCGCCAAGGGCTTGGAAATGGAGCCGGAACGCGGCGCGCGCTGCACGATGTGTTTCGACATGCGCTTCGACCGCACCGCATTGTACGCGCACGAAAACGACTTTCCGGTGATCACGAGCTGCCTTGGCCTGTCACGCTGGAAGGACATGGACCAGATCAACGCCAGCGGCGAACGCGTCGCCAGAAACTATCCCGGCATCACCTACTGGACTTACAATTGGCGCAAGCTGGGCGGCGCAAACCGCATGGTGGAAATCGCGAAACGCGAGGAATTCTACCAGCAGGAATACTGCGGCTGCGTCTACTCACTCCGCGACACGAACAAGTGGCGCCTGGCCCAAGGCCGCGAAAAAATTGCTCGCGGCGAGAAATTCTACGGCGTGCCTGAGACGGGGGCTGATGCCACGACCCCGTCTGCGTGAGAGGTCAACGTGGGGCGAGCTTTACGCTCCACAACTCGACATCGAAAGTCGGAGATAAACCCCGCGACACGTCGGAGAAAGGCGCCGTTGTTGCTCGGATTGAACATCCTGGACCGCACGCACGTCTGACGCCTTGTTGGTTAGATTATCAGAAACCCCCGGCACCCCTTGAAAACACGACTCCTCCTCGTTGTTTGCGCGGTCGGAATCTGCAACGGATGCTGCTGGAAAATCCGCTGAAATATGTCGAGCGGGTGGATACGCGCGGGAAGGCGCAATTTCGGCGGGCGCTGACCCAAGCCGAGGCGCACAGCCTCTTTGCCACGGATCCGCATGCTCGCGCGGTGGTTTATCTGACGGCGTTGTACACTAGGCTTCGACGGCGAGAACTGAACGAACTGCGCTGGGGTGACCTTCATTTTGACGTGCCCAAGCCTTTCGTTTTGGCGCCTGCATCGATCACCAAGAACAAGAAGGAGGCAAAGCTCGAATTGCGTCCTGAAGTGGTTGCGGCATTACTCTCAATCCGACCCGCCGGGGCAGCGCCTTTTCAATACGTCTTTCATGGTCAGGTGCCACGCGTGCGGACGTTTTAAAAAGACCTAGCGGAGGCGGGGATCGTTTTTATTGATGATAGCGGGCGGCGGCTGGATTTCCACTCTCTGCGGGTGACACTCGGCACCATCTTCGCGCTGAATGACGTGCCAATTAACGAAGCGATGCGACTCATGCGCCACAGCGACCCGAGACTCACCATGAAAGTTTATACGGACGCCGCACAGCTAGACTTCTCCTCGGCAATAACTGCTCTGCCGGCGATGAATGTCCCACAGCGGAAAGCCGTGTGATAAGTACGCTCTTGTCGCTGCGCGTGGGTGAGCTCAAAAGCTAGCCAAATGAAGATTCAGTTTACCACGACTCTGGGAGATATCTGGTTCGCTCTGATTTACCGAACTGCGACGAACGTCGTCGTCATCAGTATTATAACCGCGGGAGCGACCTTTCTTACGTGGTCGAATCCCCACTGGTCTTTTTCTGCCGGCGAACCTTTTCGGTATACGCTCCTGAAGATGGCTTACTTTTTCGGGGTTCATTTGTTCATTCTTTGTATGGCGGGATTCGTCGGAATTTCGCTGGTGGTTCCCTTTATGTTTCGAGCAAGAAAGGGTGCGGTCGGCCTTCACGAACTTGAAACCCAGGATGGCGGTATCTTTGAGCTCACCGACGTTACCCGGTCATTGACCAGTTATTCGGTGGTGGGAAATCCTGAGCGAGTGTTTGGGTTATGGATGTTGCCCGTTGGTCGCCTTATTTTCACGTTCCGTGCAAAGAGGGTGACGATGGGAGACTCGGATATTTTTATTCAAAGTGTCGCCGATCGAAAAAAAGCTAACCAGCTTTCACAGCCAACGGGACTAAGCGGCCAGAGCTGACCTTAAGTGTTCGGAAGTGAAGCACACAGAAAGCACACAAACTTGGGTCGCAAAGCGTCGTAAGCAGTCAACCTGAGTCGCAAAGCCATTTCGCGCTAATTCTTGCAACTACCCTGATGCGTCGTATTTAGTCACAAAAAACCGCATGGCGTCGTCACCATGCGTTTTGGGGAAAATGGTCGGGCTGGTGAGATTCGAACTCACCCGCCAACCCCGGTAACATGGGAGGACACAGCATGAAAGGAAAGTGTCCCCATGAAGTGTGTCCAAAAATGTGTCCAAAGTTCGCGGCTCGGACATTGGCAACGTAGCCCCAGAACGCGGTCCGTCCCGCGTCGAGCCAGCGCCCGAATCGGGCGCGAAGAAGGGCGAGCAAGGGAGGACGGGCGCGGCGCAACGCACCCTTTGCCCCCATCAGAGCGGATCGGTCAATGGCGCAATGGCGAGAGACCCGCGCCCGCATTCGGGCCCGCAGCCCTGGCTACGTTATCTGCGTTGTCTGCCTCGGC
>JBDTJA010000260.1:0-3764 GCA_039936075.1 Opitutaceae bacterium
ACGCCACGAGACCGAACGCGAAGATCGGCGCGGCGAAGCGGAACTGGTCAGGCATCATGGCCTGTACGGCGGGATTGCCCGAGAAGCAGTAGGCGCCGAACATCAGCGAAAGGATGCAGAGTCCGGTCCAGAACGCCGAGAAATTACCTGCGACGAGGCCGGAAAGAATGTTGAGCGAGGCGCCGCCCTGCTTGGAGGACGTGACGACTTCCCGGACGTGGCGGCTCTCGGTTGACGTGAAAATCTTGGTGAACTCCGGGATCAGTGCGCCGGCGAGGGTGCCGAGCGAAATGATGGAGGAGAGCACCCACCAGAGACCCTCATGGCCGGGGAGCTTCGCCAGCAGCAGATAGGTGGAAGCAAAGGTGACGATGATGCAGATGATCGACGTGATCCAGACGAGGTTGGTCAGCGGGTGCTCGAGGTTGAAGTGCTTGGCCTTGCTCCACACCGCCTTGCTGACGGCGTCGTTCACCCAGTAGCTGACGAGCGAGGTGATCACCATCAGGATGCGCATGGCGAAGAGCCAGACGATGAGCGTGGCGCAGAGCGCGGGGGAGGCGGCGAGCGCGAGGGCGAGGAACGCGATGAGCGCGACGCCGGTGACGCCATAGGTTTCGAAGCCGTCGGCGGTCGGGCCGACGGAGTCGCCGGCGTTGTCACCGGTGCAGTCGGCGATGACGCCAGGGTTGCGCGGATCATCCTCGGGCAGGTTGAAGACGATCTTCATCAGGTCGGCGCCGATGTCGGCGATCTTGGTGAAGATGCCGCCGCAGATGCGGAGAGCGGAGGCGCCGAGCGACTCGCCGATGGCGAAGCCGATGAAGCACGGGCCCGCGAGGTCCTGTGGCAGAAACGCCAGGATGCAGATCATGAAGAACAGCTCGATGGCGACCAGAAGGAGGCCAACGCTCATGCCGGACTTAAGTGGGATGAGGAGGGTGGCGAGGGGATTGCCCTTGAGGGCGGAGAACGCGGCGCGGCTGTTGGCGACGGTGTTGATGCGGATGCCAAACCAGGCGACGCCGTAGCTGCCGAGGATGCCGAGCACCGAGGCGAGCAGGATGACGACGACGTGACCAGCGGAGTTTTGCGACAGGACGCCGAAGTAGTACGTCATGCACACGGCGATCAGCACCCAGAGGACGGCGAGGAATTTGCCCTGCTGGAAGAGGTAGGTCTTGCAGGTTTCCCAGATGATTTGGGAGACCGCGCCCATCGAGGCATGGACGGGCAGGTTGCGCGTCTGGATGTATTGCATCCAACCGTAGATCACACCGAGGGCGCAAACGACCAGGCCGATCATCAGGACGTTCATGCCCGTCAGCGCGCCATCAAAAAAGCTGACGGACGTGAGGTCAGGGATGTGGATATCTGACTCACTCGCGCGGAGCGCAGGCAGAAGGGACGCGGCCAAAGCAGCGGCGCCCAGTTTGGAGAAACGGCGAAGGATCATGGTAATGAGGGTACGACTAAGCTGATGGGGAAGTGGTCGTTGTGGCGGGCGTGTCATACGTGGGCGAGCCAAATTTGCCTCGCCCCGCGCAGAAAAGTGCCGCTTATCCGTGGGCGCGCCACACTAACACGCGCTAATGGTTTCCCCTCCCATGCATCATCTCCGTTTCCGCCAGGTTCACCTCGATTTCCACACCAGTGGACTTATCCCCGGCATCGGGTCGAAGTTCAACAAGCGCCAGTTCCAAGAGGCGCTCAAGGTCGGACACGTCAATTCGATCACGGTCTTTTCCAAGTGCCATCACGGCTACAGCTATCACCCGACGAAAATCGGGAAGATGCACCCGCACCTGAAGTTCGACCTGCTCGCACGGCAGATCGATGCTTGCCGCGAGATGGATGTGCGCTGCCCGATTTACCTCAGCGCTGGCTTGGACGAGTACGCCGCGTTTCAGCATCCGACGTGGGTGGTGAAGAAGAAGGACGGCACGATGTACAAGCCGCTCGAGGTCGAGTGGTTCGTCCGCATCCTGCGGTTCAACTCGCCCTATCTCGAATACCTGTGCTCGCAGATTGAGGAAGTCTGCCAGCGCTGGCCGGATAACGACGGCATCTTCCTGGACATCATTGGCGCGCAGATGGACTACAGTGACGATGCGCTGCAGGCGATGAAGAAGCTCCACCTGAACCCGGAGTTGGACAGCGACGTAAAGGACTATGCCGAGAAGGTGCTCTACCGTTATTTCAAGGCCACGACGGCGGCGGCGCAATCGGTGAAGAAGGACAATCCGGTGTTTCACAACTCCGGCCACATCTCACTGGGGGCCCGCAAGGCGCTCGGCTACAACACCCACCTTGAGCTCGAGTCGCTGCCGACCGGCGGGTGGGGCTACGACCATTTCCCGATGTCCGCGCGCTATGCGATCACGCAAAAGTGGGACTTCCTCGGCATGACCGGGAAGTTTCACAACACGTGGGGCGAGTTTGGCGGCTTCAAGCGCCCGGCCGCGTTGCAGTACGAATGCGGCGCGATGGCCGCGTATGGCGCGAAGGTCAGCGTAGGCGACCAACTGCACCCGAATGGCGAGATGAACATGGACACGTACCGCCTGATCGGCGCGGCCTATGCCGAGGTCGAGAAGATGGAACCTTGGTGCGATTACGTGAAGCCCGTGGCGCGCATCGCGCTCGTCAGCTGCGAAATCAACCAGGACCGCTGGCGCGGTGGCCAGGCGGCATCCGCCCTCGCTGACGAAGGCGTGGGCCGGATGCTGCTCGAGCTGCATCAGCCGTTTGTGGTGCTCGATGCGCTTGCGACCTGGGAGGGCTTCGACCTCGTGGTGCTACCCGATACGTTCGTCATGGACGCGTCTCATCTCGCAAAGGCGAAGAAGTTTCTCGCGAAGGGCGGCCGCATCATCGCAGCGGGCACGGCGCTGCTCGATCTGGACCACAAAAAATTCGCCATCGATCCCGGCGCGAAGCTGCTGGGTCGCTCGACGGGCGAGGTGGATTATCTCATGGCCACGGCGCTGACGCCGAACGTGCCGGTCAAGTCGGCCATTGTGATCGCGGGCGGGGCCTATCTCATCAAACCGACCCGGGCCAAGGTGCTCGCGGGCCGGCGCGAGGCGTATTTCAACCGCACGTGGGAGCATTATTGTTCGCACCAGCACGCGCCCGACGTGCCGACCCCGGCGTCACCGTCGGCGGTCATCGGCCAGCAGATCGCGTATTTTGCGCACAACATTTTTAGCGCCTATCGCGCGAACGGACAGCCTCTGTACCGCGACTTTTTCGAGGCCGCGCTGCGCGCCCTGCTCGGGAACAAGCTGCCGGTGGAGACGAACCTGCCGACGACCGGTCGCATTGGCTTGATGGAGCAGAAGCGCGAAAAGCGTTACGTGGCGCATCTGCTTTATTCTCCCACGAGTGTGCGCGGCAAATTCCGCGACCTGAACATCGAGTTGATTGAGGACGTGATCCCGCTGCGGGACACGCGCGTGGCCCTGCGCCTGCCGAAGAAAGTGAAGACCGCGCGGCTCGTCCCGGATGGAGAGGCGCTCGGCTTCAATCAGGAAGACGGCGTGGTGTCATTCACGGTGCCGGAGTTTGCGAGCCACCAGATGGTGGAGCTGGCGTATTAAGGAAGTGAATCGGGTTTCAGCCCGGCATTCTGGGCACCCTGTCAGGGATAACCTCGCCCACATTCGGATTCTTGCGGGAGACTCACTCCCAAGGCCGCTCACTCGGCGTCAACGTCATCTCGCGCGTCGCGCAACCACCCGCCGGTGAAACCGGCGCGACGG
>JBDTJA010000261.1:0-2884 GCA_039936075.1 Opitutaceae bacterium
CATCCCACGATGCCATCACACCGTCCCGTGAAACACGGTTGAGGCGCACTCGGCTGGGGTTTAAATCAAACATGAAGAGGGGTGGAACCGATTGCACGGACGTCAGATCAGGGTGGGGCGGATGTAAACGCGATTTACTTACAGAACCATTCGGCAAAACGGAATAGAAGGTCTGGAAAGGAGGGTGGCGAGCGCCGAAGGTGACCGATTCATACTTATTTAACAGGACAATCACTAACCATAATAACCGTGCCTGCCCAGCGCATTTAGGAGGTAATCGGCCCTAGTTGGGCAGGGCTGATTGGCCCTAACCGATAGAGTTGAAGGCCGAAAGTTCTCCCGCTCCGCCTAACGCGACTCGCGAACAAACATAGCGGCGGCTTGGGAACGGCGGGAGACATGGAGCTTCTCGAAAATATTGCTGAGATAGTTCTTCACGGTTTTTTCCGCCAGACCGAGCCCGTTGGCGACCTCCTTGTTCGTCTGACCCTCGGCGATCAGCGCCAGAACTTTTTGCTCCTGCGGCGAGAGAATCGCCAAGGCGTTCCGGTTCGCGGAGGAGCCGCCTTTGACCAGCTGGATCACCCGTGCAGTTACGGCGGGATCAAGGGTGGATTTTCCCTCGGCCACATCAAATACGGCCTGCAGCAGACCCCGCGCGTCAATTTCCTTAAGCAGATAGCCATGCGCGCCGGCCCGAATGGCCTCGTCCACCAGGGTTTCGTCTGCGACGGAGGTTAATACTAGTATTCGCGTGTCTGGTAGTTTCGCGAGGATCTGGCGGCAGGCGTCAAAGCCCGTGCCGTCGGGCAGGCGAATGTCCAAAAGGACGACTTCGGGCCGGAGCCGCGCACAGGTTTCCACGGCGGTGCCAACCGAGCCGGCCTCGCCGATGATCTCGATGCGCGGCTCGGTGGCGAGCAGGGTGCGCAGTCCCATGCGGACAACCTGGCTGTCGTCCACGAGAACAAGACGAATGCGGTTTTTAACGGGAGTAGGTTTCATGCAAAGGAAGTGAGCAGGGGCAGGGTGAGAATAACTCGGGTCCCGTGACCGGGCTGGCTTTCGACGCGGACGGAAGCGCCGATGCGCCCGGCGCGTTTCTGCATGTTGCCGAGACCATGGCCGGCGCGTTCCAGCCGGGCGGTATCGAAGCCGATGCCGTTGTCTTGCACGAGCAGACCCACTTCGCGGTCACTCTGATGGAGGCGAACCGTGACGAAGGAGGCGCCGCCGTGACGCAGGCTGTTGCTGATGGCCTCGCGCGCGACCTGGAGCGCCTCATTGCTCTGTTCGGGCGTGAGGCGCGCAATGGCATCGTCGTCAAATTTCAGGTCAAACTTGAGGGTGCGGCCGGCGCCGAGCTCCGTGATGTGCGACTCGATGGCCTGCGCGAACCCGGCCCGGCGCAGACTTTCCGGCGCAAGGCCCGTGATGTAATTGCGCACGTCGCGAATGGTCGCATTGAGACTCTGCAGGCACTGCGCCAGCAGGAGGTCCGCCTCGGCCGCATTGGTCTTCGCGAGGGCGCGGGCGGACTCGATCGTGAGGCCGGAGGCATAGAGCGATTGGATGATGCCGTCGTGCAGATCGTTCCCGAGGCGGATTTTCCCCTCGAGCGATTGATTGAGAAGCTGCTCTTTGAGCAAGGCATCCTGCTCCGCGAGTCGCCGGCTGTCGCGTTCCTGATTCAGCTCCGCGCCTTGGGCGGCGGACGTTTTGACGAGGTGCTCGAGGCTGCCCATTTCCGCCCGGGAGCTCCCGGACATCGTGGTGGGCGGGGCCGCACTCATGGCTTCCGAGCTCCGCCAGTTAAGGACGGCCAGAAAAGCGCCGACCATCAGCAGGGCAACGGCGAGGAGCAGGAGGCCAATCGTGGCTTTCTCGTACATGGCGAGCAACCGGGCCATGGGTGGCGCGAGGAAACCCACCCGCACGAACTGACCGTTCGTAGGACCCGCGCCGGTTTGCTGATCAAAATAAATCAACGTCGAATCCTTGGGCGACAGCATACCGGGTTTGGGGAGAACCGACACCGTGCCGCCGATCATCGTGCCCAGCTGGCGCTGAAAGTCGGCGTCCCATTGCGAAAGCGGTCCGTTCATCGCCTCGACCACGGCCAGGAGTTGCGCGCGTTTCGACTCGATGGCCTCGACGCGCAACCGCTGGGTTTGCTGGCGCAGCCAGCTTTGCGCCCCCACGGTCACGCCGAGGAACACCAGCAGCAGAAGCAACGAATAGCCGATGAGGCGGGTGAGGGAGTGCATGCGCGGCGGGGTGGCCCGGACCGCGAACCTGTGGCTCCCGGCGCCCCACGTCAAAACTTTCGACATTTCCCTTCGCGTGGCTTTTGGTGACCGGCTCCCGCATGAAGCCGTTTTACCTTACCACTGCCATCGATTACGTGAACGGTGCCCCGCACCTTGGCCACGCCTATGAGAAGGTGCTGACCGATGTGATTGCCCGCTTCAAGCGACAGATGGGCGTGCCGGTCTACTTTCTCACGGGCGTGGACGAGCACGGCCAGAAGGTCCAGCAGGCCGCGCAGCAACGGGGCATCCCGCCCCAACAGTACGTGGATGAGACCGGGGCGGACTTCCAAGCGCTGCTGCCACTGCTCAACATCTCGAACGACGACTTCATTCGCACGACGGAGGAGCGGCACAAACGGGTGGTGCGGCAACTCCTCCAGCGGCTCTTCGACAAGGGCGAAATCTACCAAGCCCAGTACCAGGGATTTTATTCGACCCGGCAGGAACAGTTTTTGCAGGAGAAGGACCGCCAGCCCGACGGCTCGTGGCCGGAGATTTACGGCGAGGTGACCGAGATCACCGAGACGAATTACTTCTTCAAGCTGAAGCAATACCAGGAGTGGCTCGTGGAC
>JBDTJA010000262.1:0-25593 GCA_039936075.1 Opitutaceae bacterium
CCAAGGATCAGGGCACCGGCTTCGGTCTGGCGACCTGCGCCGCCATCATCACAAAACATGGCGGCCAGTTGCAGGTTGAAAGTGAGGTGGGCCGGGGCACGACCTTCCTCATCCGGCTGCCCGCGGCTGCCGCTTCAATCTGAGGTCCCGGGCTTGAAACGGCCCCATTGAGCGGGGTGGCTGGTGTTTGACGGTCCACGGCCGGGGCGACGCATCGGGAAGAATGACGATTCGCTCTGTACGTGCGGTGGGGCAGCTCCCAAGGTGTCATACCAATCGCCCGTTGCAATTTCTCAGTCATGGCGAGGAGCCCCGCTCGGCCGGACGACGAAGCCATCCAGCGGGATCGCCAGGGCGCGCTGCGCGCCCCTCGCGATGACAAGGGCAAAAGCTCAAGGCGATTGGTATCACTGAAGTTTCTTCGCCTTTTTTCTCAGAGACCTCCACCTCTTTGCCTCATGCCTTCCCTCTTACCGCGGCCCACCGTCTATGGTGACTATCAGCGGTTCAAACTCGACCCGGCGACCGATTGGCCGTCCATCGCGCGAGAGATCGCCAGACAGCACGGACTGACTTTCGCGCTGGCGACGCGGTTCAACTCGGGCGAGAACCCCGTGCTCAATCTCGATGGGCGTTACGTGATCAAGCTGGTGCCGCTGAAGTTCTGGCCACTGGTGATTCGTCGCGAGATGGATGCGCTGACGTTTTTGCACGGCCAGGATTTTCCGGCGGCTGAGTTGATCGGTCACGGCGAGATCGATGGCTGGGCTTATCTCGTGTGCACCCAGCTTCCAGGCGAATCGTTCAGAACGGTGTGGTCACGGCTCGCGATCGCCGAAAAACGACCCGCGGCGCGGGCGTTCGGGGCGCTGCTCGGCGCGTTGCACCGATTGCCCATTGGCGAAACGAAGCCAGGCGGAGTTCTGTGGGAAAACTTTCTCCGTGAGGGCGCCGCCAACTGGCTTACCCGCGGCTCCGTGCAGGCGTTGCCGGCCCTGCTGCGCGACCGTGGTCTCGCGTACATTCGGGACGCGCGGCTCCAGGATGACGACGGCCCCATCGTGTTCCTGCATGGGGATCTGGTGCCGGAAAATTGTCTGGTGACGTCGCACGACGGGGCGTGGAAGTTCAGTGGCGTTTATGATTTCGGCAATGCGTTCGCCGGCCGCGCGACCTTCGACCTCACGGCTGCGACGGTCCTGATCGCTCCGCTCGACGCGGAAACGCTGCGAGAATTCCTTGCCGGCTACGGCCGCGATGCCGTCTGGCTCGAACAACAGCGACGTCGCTTGATGGCCTATACCCTCCTGCACCCGCTAGGGAATGCGGCCGCGTTGCTCGAGTTGATCCCCGGAGGGAAGCACGCGACCTCGTGGGACGAAATCGCGGCGAAGTATTGGCCAGCGTAGTGGAGCAGCCCAGGGCGACCCCGCGGCTCCCGCTTCGATTCTGCCGCCGGTTACGCCGGTGATCGCGCCACGGGGTTTCCGAGGAGCTAATTGGTCTGCGCCCCTTGACGAGCGCCTGGAACGGGTGAACGGATCACTGCATCGACCTGCCTGCAGATACGCGCAGTTTTTTGGCACATCAGAAGAGAATCAGGCACTTCCACCGCAGAGCGCGGGTTACAGCATTAGAAAACTACGACGTTAACTACGATTTCGCGTTCTAAAGCAGTGGCCGATTGCGCGGGGGTGCGTCTCCGCTAAATCGCTCGCGAGGCATTCGTAACCCCTTAAACAAGAAACCCTCCGAAGTGTTTCGGAGGGTTTCAAATTGGGTGCAGGGGCTGGATTTGAACCAGCGACCTTCAGGTTATGAGCCTGACGAGCTACCAGGCTGCTCCACCCTGCAACAAAGGGAGGCGCACCGTGCGTCGCACGCCATAGCCTGTCAACGCCTATTTGGGTTTTTACCCACTTCGCACTTGCCAGTGGTGCCGGCGATCCCTGTTTTGAACCGCTCTGTCAGTCAGTCACCATCAACCATAACCTCAGTCGCGATCGCAAGGCGGCCCACTGGCCGGCCTGTGTTTCGAAACATAGATCATCATGAACGTTCCTACACCCAAAGACCTGCTCGATGCCGGCGTGCATTTCGGGCACCAGACCAAGCGTTGGAATCCCCGCTCGAAGCCTTTCGTCTTCGATCACCGCCAGGGCATTTCCATCATCGACCTCGGCAAGACCCATACGGCCCTCGAGAAGGCCTGCAAGTTCGTCGAGGACACCGTCGCCAACGGCGGCAACATCCTGTTCGTCGGCACCAAGCGCCAGGCGAAGGAAATCATCCGCGAGGCCGCGAGCCTCACCGGCATGCCGGTCTGCGTTGACCGCTGGCTCGGTGGCACGTTGACCAACCACGAGACCGTCAAGAAATCCATCGCCAAGTTCAAGAAGTACCAGGCCATGGAAACCAACGGCGAACTCGCCAAGTTCTCTTCCAAGGAAGAGGCCGCGATCAAGCGCGAGATGGTCCGCATGCAGCGCAATTTCAGCGGCATCGCCGACATGGCCGGCCTGCCCAACGCGATGTTCGTCGTCGACGTGAACCACGAGAAGATCGCCGTCGCCGAGGCCGCCCGCTGTGGCATCCCGTGCGTTGGTCTCGTTGATACCAATTCCGATCCCACCACGCTCAGCCACCCGATCCCGGGCAATGACGACGCGGTGAAGTCCATCCGCATCATCGTCGACGCCATTGTCGCCGCAGTGCAGAGCGGTCTCGCCCAGCGCGACACCCGCCGTGCCGCACGCGGCGCCGCCGATCTCAAGGGTGTCACGGCTGGCGTGCCGGTTTCCGCTACGGAAGTTGATCTGTCCAAAATCGACCTGCCCGCCGATGTTGTCGCGATCGCGGAAGGTGACGCCGAGGCCACCGCCCCGTCCGCGGCCAAGAAGCCCGTGCGCGCCAAGAAGGCCACGGTCAAGGCCGAGTAATCCACCCGCGTTTTCCCTCCCACTGTTTTATTCAATGAGCACCACCATCTCCGCTCAAATGGTCAACGACCTGCGCATCGCCACCGGTGCCGGGTTGCTCGACTGCAAAAAGGCCCTCACCGAGGCTGACGGCAACATCGAGGCCGCCACGACGATCCTGCGCAAGAAAGGCGCGGCGTCCGCGGCCAAGAAAGCCGATCGCGCCACGAAGGAAGGCCTGATCGAGAGCTACATCCACGTCGGCGGCAAAGTCGGCGTGCTGCTCGAGGTCAACTGCGAGACAGACTTCGTCGCGCGCAACGAGGATTTCAAGGCGTTCTGCCGCGATGTCTGCCTGCAGATCGCGGCCGCCAGTCCGCTCTATGTTTCCCGTGACCAAGTCCCCGAGGCCGAGGTCGCCAAGGAACGGGAGATCGCGGTGGCGCAGGTCCTGGGCAAGCCGCCCGCGGCCGTGCAGAAGATCGTCGAAGGCAAGCTCGACAAGTATTTCTCCACCATCTGCCTGCTCGACCAGCCGTTCGTGAAGCTGCCCGAGAAGACGATGAAGGACATGCTGACCGAGCGCATCGCGAAGACCGGCGAGAACATCCAGCTGCGCCGCTTCACGCGCTACCAGCTCGGGGCCTGAGCCGCACCACGCGCGGCGAAGCTCGTAGCTCGCAGATCGATTTCAAGGGCGCTCCCGCAACGGAGCGCCTTTTTTACGCACGAGATTGGCTCCGTGGCCGAGCCTTCCCGCACGGTCCGGAAATCTGCGGCAAGTCGCCGCAGTCGCGCTGGCAAGAAACACGAAGTCGGTCGGTTCAGAATATTTTGCCGCGGATTGCGCTGAAGAACGCGGATACCGATCTAATACCGATCGCCCATTGCTGTTTCTCGGTCCTTGCGAGGAGCCCCGCTCGGCGGGACGAAGAAGCAGTCCAGCTGGATCGCCACGGCGCGCTTCGCGCACCTCGCGATGACAAGGGTACAAGCTCGAGGCGAATGGTATAATTCCTCATTCAGAGAGTGAAGGTTCCAAATCTACCTCATTGATCTGTGAAATTCCGCGTAATCCGTGGTGAAAAAATTTGGTCTGGGCATTTTCCTCCGGGTCCATCCGCGAAATTCGCGGTAAAAAGAATTGGCGGGCAGTGGCACGACCGTGTTTCACTCTCCCTCATGCCAGTCTCCCGACTCCAGATCGTCGCCCGCGGACTCACCAACCGTTGTCCGAACTGCGGCGGGAAGACGCTGTTTAAACCGGGCAAGCTCTTCGAAGTGAATCATTCGTGTGCCCAGTGCGGGATGAAGATTGAGCGGGGGGGCGAGGGGTTTTACCTCGGTTCGCTCTCGCTCAACTTCGGCGTGACCCTGGTGGGTTACATGGTTCCGGTGCTCCTGTTGGCCATCAATCACGTCATTAGCGTCACCGTCGCCAGCGTGCTGGCGGTCGTCGGCGCGATCGGATTCCCCGCGCTGTTCTACCGCTCGTCGCGCAGCTGGTGGCTGATGAATTATTATGTCTTTTTCCCGCACCACCTGCCGGCGAATGGCGGCGTGCAACGGGCGGGTGAAGACGAGAACAGCTGAGCCGTAAGTCGCGGTCAGGGCGCGGAGGCGGATTTCGGCCGCACGAAGTAGAGCAGCAAGGCGCAGATGGCGATGGTCAGCGCGCCGAATTGAAAGACGCGGCTGATATCGACGTGCGCGT
Organism: Opitutaceae bacterium; assembly: GCA_039936075.1. Classification (GTDB taxonomy): domain Bacteria; phylum Verrucomicrobiota; class Verrucomicrobiia; order Opitutales; family Opitutaceae; genus Opi-474. The sequence continues at coordinate 4,633 of JBDTJA010000262.1, forward strand.
CGCGGAGCATGCCGCCAACGTAGATGGTCAGGGCACCGACGAGGCACGCGAAGGTGTTCAGAACTCCGTAACCCGTGGCCCGGTAACGCGGGTCGGCGATCAGGCACAGGATCGGCATCATGTTGGCATCGGCAAACGACCGGGCCAGCCCATAGGCCACCAGCGCCACGAGCGCGATCGTCAGCCAGGGCGTGGTGGCCGCCAACAGGATCGCCGGCGCCGCGATCGACAGACCGATCATGGGCACGAGGATGCGCGCGCGTTCGCGAGTGCGACTCCAACGATCGGCCCAGAATCCGCCGATGAGCATGCCGACCAGCGCGGAACCGAAGATGTAGCCAGTGGAGGACAGGCCGGCGGCGCCCTGCGTAAGGTGAAAATGCTCCTTCAAATAAGTGGGCATCCAACCTGTGACCGCCCAGCTGCCGACGCCGAGCAGGCCCCAGAAAGCCAGCACCAGCAGGAATGCGCGCCGTTGAAAGAGGCTGGCCATCGCCTCGCCAAAGCGGACGCGGGGGGCGGCGGCGGCTTCGGCTCCCGGCGGAGCTTCCTCGGGCGATGGACTGCGCAGCAGAAACAAGATGACGAACGCGTAGACCACGCCGACGCACCCGAAGAGTTTAAACGCATAGGCCCAGCCGTGGCGCTCGGCGATCCAGCCGCCGAAGCCGCTCATGGCGGAGCCGAAAAGTACTCCGCTCAGGTGGACACCGTTCGCCAGCGAGCGGGTGGATCCGCGGTGGTAGTCCATGATCAGCGCCAGCGCCGCCGGTAGGTAGCAGGCCTCGCTGACCCCCATCAGCGCGCGAGTCAGCAGCAGCTGATCGTAGGTTTTCGCGTGGGCGGTGAGCCAGGTGATGAAAGACCAGATGAACAAGCTGACAATGATCACCCGGCTGCGGTTGAATCGGTCGGCCAGGAATCCGGCGAATGGGCTGAGCACGGCATACACCGCGAGGAACACGGTGGTCAGCAGACCGAACTGGGCCTCGGTCATCGGAATCGCGTCCTTGATCGAGCTGTGCATCGTCGTAATCATGACGCGGTCCAGGTAGTTCAGGGCACCGACCACCCAGAGCAGTCCGACGGTCAGCCACGCGCGAGCAGGTAATTGGGGATTGGCAGGCATGATCAATGAGGCTTATTGGGTCCGACCGCGAGCGTCGACGCGCCACGTGTCCACCGGCTGTCCGGACTCGGTCACGACGACGGTGTCGGTGAGGTTGACCACGGTGCAGACATGCGCCGGGGTGAAAATAATCCGTTCGCCGATTTCCAGTGCATCGACGGCGCTTCCGCGCAGATAGCCGTGCTCCTCGTTGACTCGCGCCACGGAAATATCCCGCCCGTCGGCGGCGCGCGCGGAGATTCCCTCGGGGGTTTTGTCGGAGGAGAACGTCTTCGAACCCGCGTCAATCAATGCGAGCCCTGGCGCAGGTTTGTCGACCACGGTCGCGAGCACGTGCAGAGCGACGGCGTCAGCCGGCATGACGCCGGTCGTTTCCGACAGCGACAGATCGCCGAACACATACGAGCCCGGGCGCACGGCCTGCACGCGGCCCGCATTGGCCTGGGCAATGAGCCGCGCACTCACACTACAGCCTGGCCAGATTGCGAGCGTCGCATCAATGGCGTTGCGCAGCGCATCGAGGCGATCGATCAGCTCCGCGGCCCGGGTCGCGAGCTGGTCCCGGGGCACGCCATAGAAATGGCCCTCGTGGGTGTAGAAGCCGCGAAGTTCCAGTTGCGCGCACCGGGCCAGCCGCACGGCGATGCGACTGGCGGAGGCGGTGTCGCGCACGCCTTCGCGACCCAGACCGGTGTCCACCGCCATCATGACGCCAAGTTTTCTTCCCGCGGCCGTGGCCACCCGCAGGAGAGCCTCGGCCTGCGCCTCGCTGGTGACGGCCACGCGAAAATCGTCAAGCTGGTCAGCGAGTGCGGCCACGCGCGTAGCCTGGCCGAGATCAACGAGCGAGTGCGCGACGAACAGACTTCGTACCCCCGATGGCAGCATCGCCTCGGCCTCGCCAAGTTTCGCGCAGGTGAGCCCGCGCGCACCAGCCGCGAGTTGCTGACGCGCGACGGGGACCAGCTTGTGCGTTTTGACGTGCGGGCGCAGTTCGACGCGATGCGCGTCGCAGACTGCCTGCATATCGCGGATATTGGCGGCGAGCTTGACGCGGTCCACGAGGACGGCGGGCGTGGGTAGGGTGGCCAGAGTGGGCATGGCTTTCACATCCGGCCGATTTGGCCGACAGTCAGGCCACCGTCCACGACGAGCACTTGGCCGGTGATATAGGCTGCGGCGGGCGAGAGGAGAAACACGGCTGCTCCGGCACAATCCTCCGGCTGGCCAAGGCGGCCGAGGAGGATCTTCTTTTCGTAATGCCGGAGTTTCGCGGCGTTGTTCAGGCCGGTGGTGAGTTGGGTGCGGATGAGTCCCGGGGCGATGCCATTGACGCGGATGTGGTGGACCGCGAGCGACTGGGCCAGCGTGCGGGTCAGCATGACCATGGCGCCCTTGGACGTGTCATAGGCGGTGGAATCATCCTCGGGCTGGAAACCGTTGGTGGAGCACGTCGTAAGAATGGCACCCGGACGCTGCCGCGCAACGAGTTCGCGGGCGAACGCCTGCGCTGTGAAATAGCTGCCGCGCACGTTGAGGTTGATGGTTTTTTCCCACAGTTCGGGCCGCATCTCCAGGAAGGGCACGTCGAAGAAACTGCCGGCATTACAGACGAGAAGGTTGAGCGCAGGATTTTTCACGAAGGCCGTCGCCACCAACCGGGCCGGGCCATCGGATAAAGACAAATCCTCCGCGAGGTAGCTGGAGCCGGGTGGGAGCGAGGGGGCGGCGTCCTTGCCGTGGAAGACAACGGACGCACCGGACGCGTGGAGACCCTGCGCGATGGCCAAGCCGATGCCATGCGAGGAGCCCGTGACGAGGGCGGAATTACCTGCGAGTGAAAAGGCTGGCATCTTTCAGTTGAAGCAGGGTGAGGAGATTATCGTGGGCGACGGCTTGCTTGAGTTGGGCGGGCAACGCGTGGAGGCAGGCCGTTTCCTCGGCATAGGTGCTCCGGAGCGAATAGTTGCTGTCCACGTAACTCTGAAAGGGCGAGTCGGAACCCCAAATGAACTTGGTTGGGTAGGCGTCGGCGAGCGCACGCATCACGGCGGCGGGGTCGCGGTAGTCGGCGTCGAAGCGGCGGGCGAGCGGGGCGACGTTCGGCCAGCCGCGCACCACCGATTCGCAGTGGATGCGGTGCGCGGAGCAATCGAACCAGGTATTGGGCAACTGGGCGACCCGCTCGAGGCACTCACGGTCGTAACGGCAGGAGTGGGCGAGACAGAAGCGCACTGCCGGCGTTGCCTCGGCCACCTTCAGGATATCGCTGGCCTGCGACCAGGTATCCTCGGGTGCGACGCTCGAGTGGATGATGAAGGGCAGGTTAAGCTCGGCGGCGAGCTCAAGGAAAACCCGGCCCTCGCGCAGGAGAGCGGTGACGTCGGAGTGGATGACCGTGGCTTGGATTTTCAGCCCGTAGAACGGAAAGCGGGCATGCAGTTCACGCAGTTTTTTGACCTGGGCCACGGGTTCGCGCAGAGGGTCGAGGATGGCGAAAGGCAAGGTCAGCTGGCCGAGATCAGGGTAGAGTTCATAGATCTCGCGCAGCATGCGCTCGTTTTCAAACGCGTAGGGGACGGCTTCGCAGCCGCTAGGAACGAGTTTCCCCGCGCGCATGGCCGGGACATCGAACGTGAGGTTCGACACCATCGGAAACACGATCCAACGGTCGATGCCGCAGTGCCGGCCCTCGGTCACCAGCGCAGGCAGGTCCTGCGCGTACGGATGGTATCCGTTGAGGTAGAAAAACAAATCCACCCCGAGATGATTATGGCAGTCGATAAGCACGGGAGTAATTCATCTGACGAAGCAGCAGGGTCACAATGTGAACTGAAAGTCTACCGGTCGGCGACGCTCCGCTATGAGATCGAATGCCTCGCGGGGGTGAAAAGCCCCTGAGCACCCCGATTTTCCATGACGACGATGGGATAATGCGGAGAAGCCATCGAGATTGGCCGCGGAAAGCTGCAAGAAGCACAATAAATAGATCGGAGGAGGCAGGTCCTTATGGTCCGAGCATTTCGCGCTTTTCCTGCCGTTTTGTGACCGACCCAAAATTAAACTATGTCGTGACGGCGATGCCGCGCTGCGCGAGCTGGTTTTTCAGGCTGTTCATGTAGCGCGCGAAGGCCTCTTCGTCGCGAACGGTGGACGCACCGAAACAGAAGGTGGCGATCGCCCGGCGGTGCCGCGGGGTCGAGTTGATGCCCGTCCAGTGGATCGTGCCGCTCGAGTGCGCCACGGCGTCGCCGGGCGCGAGCTCGATCGGGACGGCATCGACCTTTTTCGGGTCAAAGTTGAGCAGACCTTGGCTGAAGCCGAGGACACCGCTGGGAGCGTGGGGCTGGACGCCGAGTTTCTGGGAGCCCCGGGCGTACCACAGGCAGCCGTTTTGCTGGTCTACCGGGTCGAGGGCGATCCAAAGGCCGCAGGCAATGTTGGGCTTACGGCACCAGTAGAAACCGTCTTGGTGTGCCGGTGTGGCGTTGGTGTCGTAGGGCAGCTTGTCGAACCACTCGAGTCCCTGAGGACTGCACTTGTCCCGCATGAAGTGCTCCAGCAGCGGAACATGGCTGCCGTGGCTTAGGAAGTTGTCAAACCACGGGTCATGCCGGTTCAACGACTGCATCTTGCGCAGCGTCTCGGGCTTGGTGTAGTCGTCGAAGAAAGCGGCCTCCTTGGGCAGGTTCGGCACAATGTCGCGGACATAACGATCGAGCTCGGACTTCAGTTCCGCGAATTCGGCGTCGGCGTAAAGGCCGCGAACCACGACGAAGCCATCCGCCTCATAGCGTTCGCGCAGACCATCGAATTCCTGGGGGCGTATCATGGTGGGTGAATCGGGAGGGTGACGTTGCGGGGTAAACTTTACCAGGCCGTCCAGCCGCCATCGACGGCGAGGCTGTGGCCGGTGACGAACGCGGCGCTGTCGGTCAGGAGGAACAGCACGGGCCCGACGATATCCGCGGACGCGCCGATGCGGCCCAACGCGGTTTTGCGGCTGAGTTCCCCGATGAGCGCGGGATGGGTTTGCTGAACCACCGCGCTGGGGAAGGGCCCGGGAGTGACGCAATTGAAGCGGAGGCCCGAAGGGCCGTAGTGCACGGCGAGATAGCGGGCGAGTTGCAGGACCGCGGCCTTGCTCGCGCCGTAGTCGATGGGGTTGGGCGTCATGCCGGCAGGGTAGATGCGCGGATCGGGCGCCACGACCCCGTACATGCTGGAGAACAGGACGATGCTGCCGGAACCGCGCGGTTTCATAAGCTCGGCGACCGCGCGGCTGAGCACGAAGGCGGGCGTGAGCGCCTTATCAAACGTGTGCTGAAAATCGGCGGGAGTCAGCTGTTCCAGTCGCTTGCCGGCGGATGAGGCGTACGCGAGGTGAACGAACCCGTCGGGCACGCCATGCACTTGCGCGCTTTGCGCGATCAAGGCGGGGAGACCGTCGACATCGGTCAGGTCGAATGCCGCTGGCGTGGTGTGCCGGAGCGCGTGCTGGTGGACGAGGGCCTCGGCCTTGCCCGGCAAGTCAATGCACAGCGTGTGGGCTCCCGACGCATCGAGTTCGCGCACGATGGCAGACCCAAGATGGCCCGCGCCGCCGGTTACCCAGATCTGTTTCCCCTCAAGTGAGTGCCACGGTTGCATGGGAAGGAGGGATTAGATGCAGCGGCCGCCGTCCACCTCGAGGCAGGTACCGGTGACAAATTCGGAGGCGGGATCGGCGAAAAACACGGCGGCGTTGGCAACGTCGGCGGGGCGGCAGAGACGGCCGAGCGGAATCGAGGCGACGAAACGCGCGCGATTTTCCGGGGTGTCGACCACGCCCATGAAGGTCGTCAGCAGCGGGGTGTCGGCGATCGACGGGTTGATCGCGTTGGCGCGAATTTTATCGGGAGCCAGCTCGACCGCGAGAGACTTGGTGAGGAGCACGACCGCGCCCTTCGAACCGTTGTACCAGGAAAGGCCAGGCCGGGGACGGACGGCGGCGGTGGACGCGATGTTGATGAAATTTCCGCCACCCTGGCGGCGAAAAACCGGGACGCAATGCACGGCCGAAAGGTAGATGCTCTTCACGTTGACCTGATAGAGGCGGTCGAACTCCGCCTCGGTGACCTGGAGCATCGGCTGGTTCGGATGACTCATGCCGGCGTTGTTCACCATCACATCCATGCGGCCAAATCGTTTCACGGCCGTCTCGACCAGTCGCGCCATGTCGATGGATTTGCTGACATCGACCTGACAGGATTCGGCCTCGTGGCCCTGCGACTGCAGGGCTTGGGCGACGCGCAGGCCCGCGGCCACGTTCAGGTCGGCGACGATGATCCGGGCCCCTTGGTCGGCAAAGGCATGGCAGATGCTTTCTCCGAATCCGGAGCCTCCGCCAGTGACGACGGCGACTAAGTTTTTCAGGCGATCAGGCATGGGAGTGGGGGACGATTGGGTGAGCTGACGCGCGGGATGGGACGGGCAGGCGAGGGTTATTTTGCGGTGTAGCCGCCGTCCACGACGAGGTTGGAACCCGTGATGTAGGTGGACGCGTCGCTCAGCAGGAAGACGACCGCGCCGCCGATCTCGCCGGCGTGGCCCATGCGGCCCAGCATGGTCGTCTTGGCGTAGCGCGCGAGAAAGGCGTCGGACTGGGGCTTTGCGGGGTTGAAGATCCCCCCGGGTGACACGGTGTTCACGCGAACATTGGCAACGCCGTAGTGCGATGCGAGGTAGCGCGTGAGGTTGATCATGCCACCCTTGTGAAAAAAATAGTCGGGCGAGGCAGTCATGGTTGTGCCTTCGTAAAGCCAGGGGTTCATGCCGATCATCCCCTGCATGGAGGCGATGTTGACGATGCTGCCCGATTTTTTCGCGGCCATGGCGTCACCGAACGTGCGCACCGTGGCGAAGAAGCCGGTCGCGTTGGTCTCCATGGAGGATTTCCACGCCGCGAGGTCGTCGTCCATGGATTTCATCGTCCGGGCGACGGCGTTGTAGACGATGCCATCGATGCGGCCGTGCGCTGCGAGCACGCGATCGCGCAAGGCGTGGAGCGACGATTCCACACCGATGTCGACCTCCTCGACCTGAACGCGGCGGCCGCTGGCGCTCTCGCTCTGGGCCACGGAATCGAGCGAAGTGCGGTTGCGCGAGGCGACGACGAGCGTCGCGCCGGACGAAGCGAGGGCGGTGACGAGGGCGCGACCCAACAGGCCGGTACCTCCGAACTGGACGATGACCTTGCCTTCGAGGGAAAAGGACGGGACGTCAGACATAAGGCGAGCGGGGGGCAGGCTTGAGGGTGGAGGGCAGGTCCGAGATATGACCCTGGACCAAGGCTAGACGCTGCTGCACATAGCTCGTTAGAGCGACTACGTCCGCGCCGATGCCGATGACCCGGTAACCCTCGGCCGCGAGCTCGGCAAAAGGCGCGATGAGCCCGGCGGTCATGGCGAACTTGCCGTGCTTCCGCGCGACCGCGGCGACGCGCTTGCGGGCGGCGACCACCTCGGGGGCGTCGAGCTGGCCAGCCTTGCCAATGCGATGGCTGAAGTCACCCGGGCCGAACAGCAGTCCGTCGAAGCCCGGCACGGCGGCGATGGCCTCGATCTGCTCAAGCGCCTCGGGTGACTCGATCTGGAAGATGACGAAACGCTCGGTGTTGGAATGGTGCAGGTATTCCTCCATCGGAATGAGGCAGAACTGGCCATCAATGTTGCCGCCATCCAGCGCGCGTTTGCCGACGGGATAAAAGCGGGTCCATTCCACGATCTGCCGCGCCTCCGCGGCGCTGGCGACGTGGGGCACCATGATCCCGGTGGCACCAGCCTCAAGGGGACGGATATAGTCGCTATAGCTGCCTTTGCTGACGCGGACGATGGAGTCCGTGTCATTTATGCGCGCGGCGCGGATCTGGTTCTCGAGCGCGGACCAGTCGGTGGGCACATGCTCGTTGCAGAGCCAGACGGCATCGACGCCGCAGGCGCCGGCGGCCTCGACGACGCGCGGGTCGGCCAGGTTGATCTTGAGGACGGTGGCGAACTGACCGTCGCGGAGGAGCCGGAGAACGCGGCTGGAGCGGGTTTTCATGAAGGGAGTTGAGCGAGGATCTCGGCGACTTCTACGCGGCGGGAGTTTTCCTGGCGACTGCGGATGCCGGCGATGAGCACGGCCATCATTTCGACGGTATGGGCAAACGGATAGGGGTCGGCGCCACTCCGCACGAACTCGATAAAGCCCAGCAGCTGGTTGCGGAACGCGGTGTAGGTGTCGGCAAACTTGACCGCGGTCTGGGCCTTGGTGCCGCAGATCTGGCCGGTGCCGAAGGATGCACCCCCGTCGTAGATGATGGGCAGCGTGACTTGCGCACCGCTCCGGTGGAGGAGATGGGCCACCTCGAGCCCGGGCTGGCTCTCGAGCCGGACGGAGAGAAATCCCGGGCCCAGCAGGAGAAAGACTGGCTCCAGCACATGGATGCCGTACCGGTCCCAGGTCTTGGCGGTCACGAAGGAGATCCAGCGCAAGTCGCCGAAGGAGGGCAGTTTCGCCATCAAGGCGGTGAGCTCGGGTGCATAGCGCAGGCCGCTGGAAGAGAGAATCCGGCCGCCGGATTTTTTCCAGGCGATGAACGTCTGCAGGTCCTCCATCGTCGTGGCGAGGGGTTTGTCGATGAACACCGGCAACCCGGCCTCCACGAACGGCCGCGCTCGGCGCACATGGTCGGTGCCGTCGTCGGTGGAGATGAGCACGGCGTCGACGTGGCCGATCACTTCCTCGGGCCGCGCGACAATGTGGGGGATGAGCGAGGCCTGCGCAACCAGCGGGGCCTCCGCCGGATCATCGGTCCAGAGATGCGTCACCTGCACGCCCGGCACGCGCACTTGGTCATGCGGCTGAGCCCCGAGATAAACAGGAATGCCGGCATAGGGGCACAGCGCCATGGCCGCGCGATCATAGCCGTTGATGATGGCTGACCACGAGTACGGATGGCCATTGCCCGGGATCATGCCCAGCATGGCGAGCCGGAGCGGCGTAGGTTGGGAGGAATTCCTGTCAGGCATGGATGGAAGAGCAAGCGACGCGCGCGCCGCTTTTGGAAGAGGCTAGGGCGGCGAGATTGAAACGCAGCGTTTGCGCGGCGTCTTCCAATGAGCAGAGGCGCGGAGGCTGGCCCTCGATCTGGTCAAGAAACGCGTTAGCCTGGTTGGTGAAATGCGCGTCGCGCTCAACGGGCGGGGTCTCGTGCCAGACCCAATCACTCGCGCCGATCGCAAACGTGCCCCAACGCCGATGGTGCAATTCGACTTTCACACTGCCGCCGGCGGCGTTGAACTGTAGCGTGGTTTCGTTGGGCGCCTGAAACTGGTTCAGGGTGTAGTTAACGCGAGTTTTCCCGTGGCGCGCGCTGACATGCACCGTGTCCTCGACTTCCACATCCGCGAGTGCGAGGTGGGCGCAGTCGCAAAGCACGCTATCGGTTGGACCGAGAGCGTTTTCGAACCAGTTGGCAAGGTGAGTGAGCGCATCCTGGACTGCGCCGCCGCCAGCGGCGTGATCCCGATAGTAGGTCTTCGCGTAGGCCGGCCGCAACAGGTGAAACGGCTGGCCGCTGGTGGCGGTGGCTTGCAAGACGGGGCCGAACTCACCCCGTTTCAGAAATTCGCCAGCTTCCACTAACACCGCAAAAACGCGATAGACGTAAGCGATGGCCAACTGCCGATCTGCCTGGGCGCGGGCGGCGAAGAGTTCATCGAGTCCGGCCAGCGAGTGGGAGAGCGGCTTTTCAATCAGCACATGCTTCCCGCCGCGCAGGGCCTGAATTGCAAACGGCACGTGGAGAGGGGCGGGGGTGCAGATGATGGCGGCGTCAAAATCCCCGCTTGCGAGTGCAATACTGGCATCCGAAACCGTGGGAACCTTGTAGGTGTCGGCCATGCGTTGCAGCAGGGCGGGGGAGGCGTCACAGGCAGTGACTCGCGATCGTCCCGAATTCAGGAAACAGCGCAAATGGCGCTCGCCGATGCTGCCACAGCCAATTATCAGGACCGAATGCTGGCGAATCATGGGAGGAAGGAAGACCGGCAGTCAGAATAAAAACGCTCCAGCGTGCCGGTGGCGCCGTGGCACTTCCGCGTAACTCGCGATCTCTGCTTGTCAGTCATGTATACAGGCACATTCTTTTTCGACAGGAACAATGTCAATTCTGATATCGTCTGCGGCTTTCACGTTGGCGAATTCGAACGGCGTATCCGCTCCTGGCGATGCAGTCAGGACCGGGGCGTTACCGGGTAAGATCGGCGTGAGCCGGACTTCGGAGCGGGACGGTTGCGCACGCTGAAGGTCGACTCGTTGGTGAGCTTCTCCGTATCGGGGGTTGAGCGGGAAAATGTCCTGTTAGCGTTTCGCGAGTTGTGAGATCTGAGCCTGACCTTGGCGACCACGCGTTCGTCTCGCCGCACGCACCGGAACGTGGCTGATCTGCGGGAGATCGAATTTGCGCTTGAAGCTCTGCGAAAGCTGCCCGAGCGCATGTCCTCCAGCGAGCCGGAGGACGCCTTGATCGACGAATTAATGCGGGAAGACTTGTAGTGTCTCGCCGCGATGATGGCCCCGGCCAAGAAGACCCCATGAAAAGGAGATTTTGCGCCTCCACCTCATCGGTCGCGTCGTCTCCCGACCCTCGGCCGGTGGCTCGCTGCGGAACGGGCGGCAAACGAGGAAAAGGAAAAGCAAGCGCATCGCCGGCTGGATTTCGCCGGTCATCAGAAGATCTAGGGCCATGTTCGAGCTCAATGGGGTCTTGGCCAAGCCGGCGGTGGAGTGGCCCGTTCAGGACATTAGCGGCGGAAGGCCTCGCACAATGGAGTGGCCGAAGGGCCGGTTGATTAATTGTGAACCCACGGCTGGGAAATTAAGGCATACTGGGTAGTCGAGGCTTATGTCCCGAAGGAGAATCGACGAGCTTCTCAGGAAACAAATCTGCTCGTCGGTTCGCACTTGTGCCGCTGGTTTCGGCGCTAAGCCAAAGTGCCCGATCGCGCACGGAGCGTCTCGAAACCACTATTGGCACGATTACCGTGCATTTCCGATGGGATATTCCACGCCTCAACCCAGCGAGAGCTTTCTACGTGAGCGACAGTTTCACGTTGACAGAGACCTCTGCAGAAATACGCCTGTATACAGCTTTCCCCCAACTAGCAGACCCCATGACAAGACCTTAATCGCTACTGGTTTTGGTACGCCAACTTCGACAGCGGCCTCGGCGCGCAGAACGCCTATTTCGTCGACCTTGGTTTGTTCCGGACCTGCTCCGTTAGTGAACCACAAGTTCTGATTAACCAACCTCCGCACGCTTCAATCTCACCCGGCGCAGACAACGCCCCGGCCGGCCTTTTTTATGGTTTTCGCCAACATCGCCCAACACGCCCTGTATCATTCGCTCAGCCCGCGCATCAAACTCGCCCTCGAGTATCTTGCCGGGTTTGATGCCGCCACGCCGGTGGGCCGGGTCAACCTCGACGGCGACCACGTCTACGCTTTGGTGCAGAGCTACCAGACGGCGTCCGCGGGTGCCCGGGTATTCGAGTCACATCTCGTTTATGCCGACGTGCAATTCGTGGCCTCGGGTGCAGAGGTGATTTACACGTCGCCGTTGGATCGACTGATTGTAACCACGCCCTACAGCGCCGACAATGACTGTGCGCTCTACGCGGGACCCGATGATACGCCGCTGCATATGCGTCCGGGAGAGTTCTGCATCCTGTTTCCCCAGGATGGGCACAAGCCGTGCTGCGAGTGGACGCAAGCTTCCCCGGTGAAAAAAGTCGTGGTCAAGGTGCGCCTCTAAACGCCCCATGCGCGGTCTCCTCCGTTCCGCTTGCATTTTAGTCGGTGTGATGGCCGGTCCGATGGTCGGCGCGGCACCGATGGTGGTGGGCGGCGAATTGTCCCTCTTTGTCGATCATCAGTTGATCGACCGATTGGAAAACGCCCAGCTGATTCTCGGCCAGCCGCAACCCCGGGAGGTCGCTCTGCGCTTCGACGAGCCATGGGAGAAAGCCGCGAACTACGTCACCGTGCTCAAGGACGGCAATATCTACCGGATGTATTATCGCGGCTGCGCGATGACGCCCGACGGCGAATTCGATCCTCATTCCGAAGTAACCTGCTACGCGGAAAGTCATGATGGCATCAGCTGGACCAAGCCCAAACTCGGCCTGCAGGAATTTAATGGCCGTCGGGACAACAACATCATCCTCGGTCCCAATCTCCGCCGGGTCTCGCATAATTTCGCACCGTTTCTCGACGATCGTCCGGGTGTCCCCCCGACCGAGCGTTACAAAGCCGTCGGCGGCGTCTTCGACGATAACAGCGGGCAGATCGTCGCCCGCGGGCAGCGGGGCAGTTCGGGTGGTCTCTTTCGCTACGTCTCCGCGGATGGCATTCATTGGAATCCATTTTCCGATGACCCGATTTTTTCCGGCTATGCCCTCGATAGCCAGAACTGTCTCGCGTGGATCCCTGCTGAAGGAGCCTATGCCATTTACCTTCGTACCTGGAGCGAAGGCGGAACACCCGAGCAGCCGGTCTTCCGCGGCTATCGCACCATCAGCCGGGCGGTCTCGACGGATTTTCGCACCTGGTCGAAGCCGGTTCGCATGAATTTCGGCAGTTCACCTCCCGAAAATCTCTACACCAACGGCACCCACGGTTACTTCCGCAATCCGAACCTGCTCGTCGCCCTGGCCTTTCGCTTTTCTCCCGAGCGCAAGGTCGTTTCCGACGCCGACGAGGCGCGATTCGGCGTCCATCATACCCAGGCTAAAGGGGTCTCGGATGCGGTTTTCATGACCTCGCGCGGGGGCAACAGCTACGACCGGACCTTCATGGAGTCGTTCATTCGCCCCGGCCTCGATCTGCGGTCCTGGACCGCGCGCAGCAATGCACCGGCACTGGGAGTCGTGCCAACCGGCGCGAACGAAATGTCGCTCTACCTCGTCACGCATTACACCATGCCCGACTGCCAGCTGCGGCGTTTCGTTCTGCGCACCGATGGCTTTGCCTCCATTCGCGCGCCGTATGCAGGGGGCAGCGCGTTGACCAAGCCGTTCACGTTTACGGGAAATAAATTGGTCATAAATTACTCCACCTCCTCGGTGGGCAGTCTGCGGGTGGAAATCCTCAGTGAAGCGGGCCAACCGCTCCCGGGATTTGCCGCGCAGGACTGCCAAGAGATCGTTGGCGACGAGCTGGCGCACACGGTCACTTGGGGTAACCGGGCCAAAGTCAATCAGCTCACGGGCCGCCCCGTTCGGTTGAAATTTATTCTTAAAGACGCCGATCTTTATTCATTTCAATTTCAACCATGATTCCGAGCGCGCGCCCACCTTCCGCGGGTTCGGCAAATGCCGTGTGCGAGAAACCTCGCGCCGCGCTGCCCGCCAGCTGGTCATACCCAACGGTCTGACCCTTTCCTAGGTTCCCTCATGAGCCCCCGTCGCGAATCCATGCGTGCTCTCGCCGTCTCCCCGCGTCCGCTCCGGCTCTACGCCACCCTCTGGTCGCTGCGTCAGTATCCGACACGGAGCGGTGAATGGTCGTGGGCGAAGAAGTTCTCGGTAATTCGTGAGGCCGGGTTCGATGGCATATTTTCTCCGCCGATCGCCGCGTTGCAGGAGCGGGGTGATTTAGACTACCTGGCGGTCACGAGCCTCGATCACCCCAAGCAGGTTGAGCCCAGCTTGCGCGCCGCCCAGGCGTTGAGGGCGGTCGCGATCGACGTCCAGCTCGGCGACTACGACTCAAAACTGGCCGACATGGTCAAGCTGGCGATGCGCGTACGCGACATCGCGCGCGAGCTCGCTTTGCCCTTCGCGATCGAAACGCACCGGAACACGTTCACCGAAACCCCCGAGGCCACGGTGGCGCTCGCTCGTGGCTATCGCACGGTCACGAAGGAAACGCTGCCGCTTTGTCTGGACCACTCGCACTTTGCCGTCGTCCGGCATCTGGCCCGTGATGCGTTCTGGGCGAACCTGAAAGAACCTGCCGAACTGCTCGCCGCCGCGACGCAATTTCACCTGCGGCCTTTCAACGGGCACCACTGCCAGATTCCCGTGCTCGATGCCCGCGGTCGCCGCACGCCCGAGTATCGCGACTGGCTGGCTTACTCCGCCGCGCTCTTTGCCTATTTAAAAACCCAGCCGGCGACGGCACCCGTGCTCGCCGTCCCTGAACTCGGGAACGCCGCGCCGGCTTACGGCCTGAGCTGCTTTGGCGATACTTGGCGCGACACCCAGGCGGTGGCGCGGGACTTGCGCCGCCAATGGCGCGCTCCGCTTTGATCTCTTACCTTTTCTCAAACCGGCTCCGTTCTCACCTGTCACCCGCTTAACCATGAAATCAATCCTGTTCGTTTCCGCCCTGGGTTTGTCCGCGGCTTTCAGCCCGCTGTCCGCCGCGTCGAAAAAAAATGTCCCGGAGACTATTCTCGCCGATCCGCGGGTTCATCTGACATTCGGGGCAGAGCAGGAGATCATGCCAGGAGGGCTCCAGCCTTCATTGGTGATCACCAAAACGGGCGCGATGATTGCCCAGGGGCAACAGCCCAAGAAACCGCTGCCCGCGAAACGCATGACCTTTCCGTCGGCGCTGGGCATGGTCATTTCCCGCGATCGTGGCGCGACCTGGACGCTTCTCCCACTCAAGCCGGGCGAAAATGGGCTCAATATGGAGGGGGGCGCGATCCAGTTGCGCGATGGTTCGCTGCTGGCGCTTGACACCTACGTGACGCCGGGACCGACCCCGGGTACGGGCGCCGGCCAGCTTTACACTTCGAACGACGATTGGAAAACGTTGGTGGGCCCGATCGACATCACGTTTACGCTGCCCGGGGTAAAATTTACGGGCTCGAGCGATGACGGCGGCCACCCGCACGAAGCGGTGCGCCTTCACCGCCGCATCCTTGAACTGGCCAACGGCGATCTGCTGACGACGCTTTACGGCTGGTTCGATGGTGACACGGAGCCGTCGGGCTACATGCCGACGATGAAGAAGACGCGCGTGGTCCTCCTGCGCTCGACCAATCGTGGCCGTCATTGGGACCTCGTTTCAACCGTGGCGGTGGGCGCCAAGGTCGGCACCGAGGGCTTCGATGAAGCGGTTCTCGCCCGCATCGGCCAGGGACCGCACGCCGGACGTCTCCTCTGCAAAATGCGGACGGGGCGCGAGCAGCGTGAAGCATTTTCCGATGACGGCGGCAAGACGTGGAGCAAGTCGACGGTGTGCATTTACGCGGGCCGCGACGTTTACGATACGGCCAAATGGGCCGAGATGTTTCGTGGCGTGAAGGATAAGAAGGGCCAGCTGATCGAAAATAACCCCAACGAAATGATCGGGGCAGTCGTTGATCCCGACCTGGTTGAATTGTCGAGCGGCGTCCTCGTCACCACCTTTGGGATGCGCATCCCGCCGCGCGCCTGCTGGCCGCGCGCCCAGTTTCCGTGGAACGGGAATTACGTGGCGATCAGCCTCGATCACGGCGCGACCTGGAGTCACGTCGTGCAGCTCACGTCCGGGGTGCTCACGACCCACTACACGGCAGTCGAGGCCACCCCCAATCCCAACGAGGTTTATATTGCCTATGATCTGGGTGACTGGGGCAGCGGACAGGGCCGTTCGCTCCACGGCCGCTTCATGCAGATCAAAGTCGATGCCAAGTGAGCCCGGCGCGGTTTCCTCTAAATTTCCCTGAATCTATCCATGCTGAAAGCAATTCCCCTCGTTGCCGGTCTTTTGAGTCTATCCGTCATCGGCGCCAATCAGCTCTGCGCGGCGGATGCGCCTTCCGTCAGCAAAGTGCGCGACGTGGTCATCTATGAGAACCCGCTCTTTCACTCGGCGTTTCCCTCCGTCATCAAGCGCCCCGACGGCGAACTGCTCGTGGCCTTCCGCCGGGCGCCGAATCGCAAGGCGCTCGGCGAGAAGGAAAATTACCACGTCGATCCCAACAGCTATTTGGTGAGGGTGACCTCGAGAGACGGTCTCACGTGGAGCAAGGAGCCGACGTTGATCTATGCTGATGCGCTCGGCGGGTCCCAGGATCCGTGCCTGCTCCAACTCCGCGACGGCACGATCCTCTGCATGACCTATGGGTGGACGTTTGTTCGGCCCGATGGCGTGCCGAAGCTGAAAGAGCCCTTCCTGCAAAACTACCCAGGCGCTATTTTCAATGGTGGTTCGTATCTCCGGTCAACCGACGGCGGAAAAACCTGGGTGGGCCCCTTGTATCCTCCGGCGTTGCCGATGGAATTGTTGCGCACCGCCTACGGAAAAATCGTACCTCCCTACAATCGGGGGTCTCCCGTCGAAGGAAAAGACGGACGGATTTTCTGGGTCGTCGCCGCGACCGACCACCTGTCGCCCCGCAAGACGTCGGCCTATCTCCTGATTTCTTCAGACCAGGGGCTCACTTGGAAATATTCGGCGCCCGTGGCTTCCGATGCCAGGGTCTCCTTCAACGAAACGTCGATCTACGAAACACCCAAAGGTGATCTGGTGGCCTTCCTTCGTTCAGAAGATATGAACGACGAGGCCTGCATTGCTCGCTCGACGGATGGAGGGCGTTCCTTCCAGAAATGGGCGGGGATGGGGTTTCAAGGTCATCCTTTGCACGCGCTGCGTTTGCCCGACAATCGCGTTCTGCTGGTTTACGGCTATCGGCATCCGCCGCTTGGCATCCGTGCCCGCATCCTCAACGCGGAGTGCACCGATTACGCCACGGCGAAGGAATTTATTTTGCGTAACGATGGGGGCACGACGGATCTCGGCTATCCGTGGTCGGTGCAACTCGATCCCACGCACATTCTCGTGACCTATTACTATAATCTGCCCGGCGGCATCCAGCACATCGCCGGGACGATTCTTGAGATCAAATGAGTCGACCGATCGCTCGGAAACAGCTGCTCAATCCGGGATCACCTGAACGAGCGCGACCGGCTCTCATTGCCATTGATGCGCCGTCCGTTTTCAGAAAACTTTAATTCCTCCCCATGAAAATCACCGATGTCCGCACGGTCCTCCTGACGGGGCCCTGCACCAACGACCCCTACATCCGCGAGGTGCGGAAGCGGCGGAGCGCCGCCTTTATCGAGATCCTCACCGACGGGAAGCTGACTGGCCTCGGCGAAACCTACGCCGGCTACTTTTGTCCGGAGGCAGTCCCGGCGATCGTGGAGTTTTTCAAGCCGATCCTGATCGGCCAGAACGTGGATGACATCCCGGAGCTATGGCGGCGGATGTACCAGTGTGGCAATTTCTGGTGCCGGGTGGGACTGGGCACGATCGTGCTGAACGGCATCGAGGCCGCGTTGTGGGACCTGAAGGGCAAGCTCCTCGACCAGCCGGTCCACGCGCTGCTCGGCGGCTGCCAGCATGCACGACTGCCCTGTTACGCGACGGGTGGCCCGAGCAATTACCCGCCGGAAAAGCTGGCGCAGAAAATGGATCATTATTTTTCGCTCGGTTTCCGCGGGCTGAAGGTTGGAGCTGGGAGCCACTCGCGGGACGCGGGCTGGTACATGCCGCAGACCGCGTCCGAGGCGGTGGATTTCGAGGCGCACAAGCTGGCGTTCATGCGGCAGCACGCCGGGCCGGACGCGTGGCTGATGATGGACGCACACATGGGCAACAGCCCGGGTGCGACGTGGTCGCTGGAGGTGGCGACCGCGGTCGCGAAGGCGCTGGAGCCCTTTAACCTGTTTTTCTTTGAGGAGCCGTTGCACTACACGGACCCATGGGGCTATGCCGAGTTGTGTCGCGCGACCTCAACCCCGATCGCGGGCGGTGAGTGCCTGACGGCAATGTACGAATGGCGGGTGTTCGCGGCGCAGGACAGCTTCGACATCGGCCAGCCGGACGCGTCTTTTACCGGCGGACTCAGCGAATTCATGAACGTGGCCAAGATGATGGCCGACCGCGGACGCAAAGTCGCGACGCACGCCTGGGGCGCGGGTGGGTCCTTCATGCAAAATTTGCACGCGGGATTTGCGGCGCCGAACACGTGCATCCTTGAGATCGCGCCCGATTACGCGGGGCTGCATGCGGAGGTCATTGATGGCGGCTTCATCATGAAAGATGGCTACGCGCTGCCGCCCGACCGGCCGGGGCTTGGGATCGTGCTGACCGAAGAGACGCGCCGGCGGTATCCGTTCCAACCGGGCAGCGGTGAATTCAACAGCGTGCCCGGAAAAATCCTGAGCGACCGCAATGAAAATCATAGTTGATGTTCCGGTGCGGGATCAGGCGCTGGCCGCGGTGCGAACCGCGGGCGAGGTGGATTGCATCACGCCCCCGGAGGAGCGGGCGCGTCCGCTCGACCCGGTCCGGATCCAGGACGCCAACGTCCTGTTCTGCACCTTTCCGCCGACAAACGTTTCAGAAATGAAGTCGTTGCAATGGATCCAGATCGCCTCGACCGGGTTCACGCAGCTGCTGCCGCTCGATCTGCCGGGCCGCGGCATCCGCGCGACCAACGCGCGGGGCTGCTTCGACGTGCCGATCGCCGAGTGGAACATGGCGATGATGGTGAATCTCGTGCGCGATGTGCGGCAGATGATCCGGAACCAGGACGCCGGCGTGTGGGACCGGTCGGCTGTTTTCCAGCGCGAGTTGCGCGGACTGACGGTAGGGTTGTGGGGCTATGGTGGCATCGGCCGTGAGACGGCGCGGCTGGCGAAGCAGATGGGGCTGCGCGTGCACGTGCTCACGCGCACGGGCCGGACGGGTCCGCGCGGCGAGGTCTATGCCGTCCCCGGCACCGGCGACCCCACGGGGGTTTTGCCGGACCGGGTGTTTGGCCCCCGCGAGGAGTTGGCCTTTCTGGCGGACCTCGACTTTTTGATCATGGGATTGCCGCTGACGCCGGCTACGGAGGGACTGATAGGGGAACGAGAGCTCCGGGCGCTGCCCCCGCGGGCATTTCTGCTCAATCCCGCCCGAGGCCCCCTCGTCCAGGAAAAGGCGTTGCTGCGCGCGCTGCACGAAAAGTGGATCGCCGGCGCCGCGCTGGACACGCATTACCAGTATCCGCTGCCGGCGGAGCACCCGCTGTGGCGCATGCCGAACGTAATCCTTACTCCGCATATTTCCGGCTCAAGTCTCAGCCCCCGCTTTGGGGAACGCCTCTGGGATATTTTTGCGCAAAACGTCACCCGTTTCAGCCGGGGCGGGGCACTGTTGAACGAGCTGACCCCGGCGCAGCTGCGCGGGCAATAATTCACCCCCATCTTCGGCCAATTTCTCCATGAAAACCCACCTCGAATCGCTGACCCGCAAGACCCTGCACGGCCCATGGGCCGCACTCATCCTGCCGTGGACGGCTCGCGACGAGTTGGATTCCCGGCGGTTGGTCAAGGAAGTCCGGTCCTATGGCGGCACCGGCGTGCATGGCGTTTACACGGGCGGGACCACGGGCGAGTTCTACGCGCAGGACGATGCGACCTTCGAGCGAGTCACGCAGATCGTGTGCGAACAGGCCCACGACGTCGGCCTGCCGGTCCAGATCGGAGTGACAGCGCTGAGCACGCGGACGGTGCGGCAGCGCATCCGCATCGCGCGCAAGGCCCGGGCCAATGCGATCCAGGTGGCGCTGCCGTTCTGGCTGGAGCTCAAGGACGACGAGGTGAAACGATTCGTGCATGAGGTCGCGGCGGAGGCGGGTCGGATGCCGATCATTTTGTATCTGACGGGACGATCCAAGCGGAAGGTTGCGCCGGAGCTGCTTGGGGAGCTGGCGGCTGAAGTGCCAACGTTCATCGGCACGAAGGACACCGGGCTGGATGTCGCCGGAGTGAAGGCGATGGTGCAAGCCGCGCCCGGCATCGCGGTATTTGGCGGCGAAGATTTTTATGAGAAACTGCCCGCGGGTGGGCGGGGCGGCTACTGCTCCATTACGGGCTTCAATGCCCGCAAGGTGGTTGAGCTTTACGAGCTCTGCGCGGCGGGCCGGCTGGACGAGGCCAAGCCGCTGGCAGACGCCCTGCGCCGTTACCTGTACGAGGCGCTGGTGCCCCTGGTGCGTGAGGAAGGATTGTGGGATTCGGCGGTTGACCGCATCCAGCGCGAGGCGGGCGGGGGAGGGGCGGGATTGCGCTGCCAGTCGCCCTATCGCAGCGGCACGCCCCAACACGTGAAACGACTTCTCAGCTGGTGCCGGAAATACACGCCGGAGCTGCTACCCAAGCCGGTCAGGTGAGCCGCGGAACTTTCAGCTTCCGTTTTAAGAGCCGCGCCCTACGTTTTGCCGTTCCTGAACGGAGAGGTGGCAGAGTGGTCTATCGTACCTGACTCGAAATCAGGCGTGCCCGCAAGGGTACCGGGGGTTCGAATCCCTCCCTCTCCGCCATTTTCCTCCTCTGAGGAGGAAAAACCGAAGCTAGGTTGCCCGGTAGACGCGGCAACCTCTGTATGAATCACCAACCGATGTTTGCCGTCAGTCGGTTTGAAAACCGGAATGGCGCGTTCTCGTTCCGCGTGGACTGGTATCTCAACGGCGTCCGCATCCGCCGTAATTTTGAGAACCAGGAGGCGGCCGCTGCCTAGAAGCCGTGGTCTAATGATCGGTTCGATGATTCTTCGTTCATGGTCTTTTTCCGGCAATTCATCGCCGGCCACGACGGTGGAAAATTCTTCGTCAATCTAACCCTGGCGGGGGCAGAGGTCGCTGCCTTCGGGGACACCGGCTTTTCCGCGAAGACCTGGAAAGGCAACCCCCCTAGGATTCAGGGGAGATGTGCACCCTGTCCTGGGTCTGACTTAGCCGCTCCGCTGATATCGACCAG
>JBDTJA010000263.1:0-3221 GCA_039936075.1 Opitutaceae bacterium
CCAGAGCCACCACGGGGTCATTGAGCTTCTGCGAATAGCTGCGCGGCGAACCAAACGGGCGGAATCCGACCAGCTTGTAAAATCCCTTGTGCCCCGGACTGACGGTGGCGACGCTTTCGTGATAACCTGCCCTCATGGCGTGCGCCAATGCGCAACGCATCAGTTCCGTGGGCACCGCCGACTTCCGGTATTCGTCCGCGACAGCTTGGTTCGTTAGCTCACATATCCGCACCCCCGGCGCGCGCAACCCGTTCAGTTCCGCCTCGAATGCCGAATCCGAGGGCAGACCCAGATCCAATGAGTCTCCCACCACGCTAAGGACCCCGACAACCACACCGTCTTTTTCCGCGATGAACGTGGCGGTTTCCGACATGGTTTCGTACATTCTCAACCGAATGCCCGACGGTTCCGGGCGGGTGTAACCGGTTCCGAGATAAACATCGTGCACCAAGCGATAGGCTTGGCCGAGATCGTGAGCAGTGTAGGCTCGGCGTATCGTCGCTCCCTTGGTGTCATTCCCAAACAGCCCAGCCTGCTGCAGCAGCGCCAGTTTGTGGCGTGCGATGCGATTGGAGGCGGCGGGAAGGGACTTGATCATTGGAGAATTATTTCTTGGGATGGGCTTGAGCAAGAAGAGACATTTGAAGGTCTCAGTGAAAGCATTAGGCTCAAGTGGGGGTATACCTTACGCGCGGCAAGCGATAATCCTGATATCCATTTGTTTGATATTTTTTTCCCAATTTAGGGAGCGAGTTCAAAACCGACTATACGGGAAGTTTGCTGTTCGCTCACTACCATCACTTTAGGGATCGGGCTCGCATCGTTGGTTATCCGGAAGGCCAATCTTGTTCGGAGGAGGAGGTCATACGTATTGTCGTTTTGGGCGGAGGGGTACGTCACAGTCAACGCACGACGTACAATGCGGCTGCCATGCCGTGGATCCTTCGGCAACCAGTCGTCCGCCACCCTCCTCCAAGGGGGTCGACGCCATCCGTGCGAAGTAAGGCGATCTCGCCGAGTGGTCCGATGAAAAGCTGGAAAAATCAAGGACCCGTTGCCTCACCGTAAGATTTCAGAGCCGCGCTTTCCAGCGGGCCTTTTCATTTGGGCGCGTCGCGCTTGGTCGGACTCCCCAAGCTTCTTCTTCGGCACCAGATAGTTTTGCACGTAGTCGAGGACGGCTTCGGGGAGAGGTGTCATGGGATGGTCATAGCCTGTGGCGCGAAGTTTGCCGACCTCGGCCTGCGTGAAATACTGATATTTGCCGCGCAGAATCTCAGGCATTTCAATGAACTCGATATTCGGCTCGCGGCCGAGTGCGGCGAAGATCGCGCGGGTGAGCGTGAGCCACGTGTTGGCGTGGCCGGAGCCGAGGTTGTAGAGTCCGCCGGCCTCCGTGGCCTTTTCGGCGAAGTGCAGGGTCATTTCGACGGCGTCTTTCACGTAAAGGAAATCGCGCATCTGTTCGCCATCCTGGTACTCGGGCTTGTGGCTCTTGAAGAGCGACACCTTGCCGCTGGCGAGGATTTGCTGGTAAGCCTTGTTAACGAGCGAGCGCATGTCGCCCTTGTGGTCCTCGTTCGGCCCAAAGACGTTGAAGTACTTCAGGCCGACGATGCGCGTCAGGTAGCCCTCACGCTGCGCCAGCAAGTCGAAGTTTTGTTTCGACTCCCCGTAAAGATTGAGCGGGTGCAGGCGCGCGATGTTTTCATCTTTGTCGTCCATGTTCTGCGTGCCATCGCCATAGGTGGCGGCGGAGGAGGCATAGATGAAGCGGGCGTTGTGCTTGAGCGACCACTCGGCGAGCTCGCGTGTGTACGCGAGGTTGTTGTCGTCGAGGTAAGCGGCATCGCTCTCGGTCGTGGAGGAGCAGGCGCCGAGATGAAAGAGCGTGGTGAACTTGCCGAACGCCGCGGGATTCTCCGCGAGGCGCTGGCGGAATTCATCGGCTTCGCAGAGCTCGGCGAATTTCAGCGGACGGAGATTTTTGCGCTTCTCGTCGAGGTCGGAGTTCGTGCTCGTGCGCTTGTTTTCCGGCTTCAGAAAATCGGCAATGACGACGTCGGAGTAGCCGCGCTGATTGAGCGCCCAGACGACGGCGCTGCCGATGAAGCCGGCGCCGCCCGTGACGAGGATGCGGCCGGTGAGTTTGCTCACAAAGAATCCTTGGACATTTCCTCGGACCGCGCCTTGGCGGCCAGGACGGTTTCCTTCATCAGGCCGCGAAAATCGCGCGCTTCCATGCGCTGTAAACCAGCAAGGGTCATGCCTTTGGGCGAGGTCACTTGACGGCGCAATTCCTCCGGATCGGTACCGGTGTGTGCGAGCAGACGCGCGGCGCCGAGCACAGTTTCGACGGCAAGGGTCTTGGCGGTTTCGGCGGGCAGTCCCCCGGCGACGCCGCCATCGCGCAATGCGGCGGCGAATTCGAACAGGAAGGCCGGTCCGCAGCCGCTGACGGCAGCGGCGACATCCATGAGGGCCTCGTCCACCTCAATGGCGCGGCCGAGCGCGCCAAACAGGGTCATCACATTGGCGTGGTACGCGAGGCTCAGCGGTGCGCGTGAACACCAGGCGGTCATGCCGGCGCCAATGCGGGCCGGGAGGTTGGGCATGGCCCAAACGATGTTGCGGGCGAGGGGGAACGTTTGCGCGAGCCGGGCGAGGCGTTTGCCGGCCAGGACGGACACGACCAGCTTGTCGGCGGTCAGCGTGGCCAGCCGTGGATCAATGCCCGCCAGATGCTGCGGCTTGAAAGCCACGACCAAGGTGTCGGCGCGGCTGGTCAGGTCG
The DNA here is from genome assembly GCA_039936075.1 of Opitutaceae bacterium. Taxonomy (GTDB): domain Bacteria; phylum Verrucomicrobiota; class Verrucomicrobiia; order Opitutales; family Opitutaceae; genus Opi-474. Next base: position 2,794 of record JBDTJA010000263.1, read on the forward strand.
TCGAGCGAGGTGGCGAGGCGAATGCCGGTGCGCGCCGCGAGGGCTGCGGCGGTCGGACCGACGCCACCGAGGCAGGAGAGGTCGCCGGAAGTGACGGTGCCCGTGGCGAGCAGGCCGTCCACCATCGCGGAGGCCATGTTGCCGGCCCCAAGAAACGCGAATTTAGGCATCGCTCCGTTTGCGCGGCTTCTGCTCGAGCGGATGAATGAGGGTGGCGCTGGTTCCACCACCTTCGCGGTCGCTCAACATCACCTCGCCGTCCAGGTTGCGAAGCGAGTGACGGGCGATGGTCAGGCCCATGCCGACGCCGACGGTGTGTTTCGTGCTGACGAACGGCTCGAACACACGGTCGCGGATCTCGGGATCCATGCCGCGGCCATGGTCATCAATCCGGATCTCGACGAATGGGTCGCGGCCGGGCTTCTCCA
>JBDTJA010000264.1:0-12068 GCA_039936075.1 Opitutaceae bacterium
GTGACGGGAGAGGACCTGTCGCCGCGGCATCTGCTGCGCTATTTGCGCGAACGCTATGGCGCGCTTTACTTGCGCTGAACATGGGTCTGATCGACACGCACACGCATCTCGAAGGATTTCTCCGCGCCGGCACGCTGCCGGCCGTGCTCACGCGAGCGCGGGCGGCCGGACTGGAGTCGATGATCGCCATCGGGACCGCCGCGGATGACTGGTCGATTAACCGCGATCTCGCGCGTGAATATTCCGGATTGGTGCATTACACGGTCGGACAGCACCCGTGCAATCTGGAGGAGGGCTGGGAGCGGGCTCAAGCGCAGTTGGAAGGATTCTGGTCGGGGGCGTTGCAGCCCGTGGCGCTCGGCGAAATCGGGCTCGACCGGTTTCATTTGCCGAAGGAGCCGGCGGAAGCGGAGGTCGTGTTTGTGCGGCAGCGAGCGGCGTTTAATGAAGGACTCGGGCTCGCGAGGAAGTTGGGTTGCCCGGTGGTGATTCACTCGCGGGGGGCGTTTGCCGAGAGCGTGGCGATGATCGACGCGAGTGGCGTGGATTGGACCAAGGTGGTTTTTCACTGCTTCGCCGAGGGCGAGGCCGAGGTGGCAGTGCTCAAGGAGCGCGGCGGGTTCGCGTCGTTCACGGGTATCCTGACCTACAAAAACGCGCCGAATGTGCGCGCGGCGGCGAAGGCGCAGGGGCTGGACCGGCTCATGGTGGAAACGGATGCGCCTTACCTCGCGCCGATGCCGAACCGGGGAAAGCCGAATGAACCGGCGTTCGTGCGGCACACGGCGGAGTATGCGGCCAAGGAAATCTTTGGCGTGAGCTACGAGGAGCTGGCGGCGATCACCACCGCGAACGCGCGGAAGTTTTTCGGCCTTTGAGGAATTAAGTGCAAAGCCGCCAAGGCGCTAAGGGCGGAGAAAGAAGAGGACGGGATTTGTGCCCACTGAACACACGGAAGGGTAGCCTAATTTGGATCCGAACAATTCTTCCGCGTGATCCGGGTGTTCCGTGGGGGAAATATCTTTCCGAACTTGGGCCAGAACTTCGCGCCTTGGCGTCTTGGCGATTAATCCGATTAAGCTCAGTGGATCGTGATGCTCTGCCAGTAGGACCAGTCGCTGGTCACGTTGTTGGCGGGCCCGGGATAGATTCCGAAGATAAGCGGGCCGGAAATGGACTTGTCCAAGTCGAACGTAATCTTTTGCGGTCCGCGGTCGGCCGGACGGTTGAGGGGATCCAGGTTCCGCTGGAAGAGTACGCGGAGGCCGCTGTCAGCCACGCGTTGGAAGATGATGACATCCACGCCATCGGTGGGACTGGGATTAACATAGGCACCCTCAGGCAATCCGACGACGGCATCCACGCGAGTGGCGCCGGCCGGCACGACGAATGAAAGCTCCGAGGGGGCGTGAGCATTGAGCACGATATGATCGCCGATTTTCCCGGTGCTCATGCCGTAAAGCGTGCGGGCCTGGCTGGGCCGGGGCGTGAAGATCGGAAGATCGGTCAGGGAGGACGCGGCGGGTTTCAGGGCCGCATGATAATGATCGGGCGGAAGCTGGCTGGCGGCGGAAGCGAGGGAAGAATGGATTCTGGCCAAGTGCGCCTGGGCTGAGGCCAACTGGTCGGGGGGCAGGTAGAGATCGCCGTCGTTGCTGGTGGCGACGGGCGTCGGAGCCAGATTGAAGCGCTGCAGCCGCTCGCGGATAAACTCGGCCGTGAAGTGGGAGGGCTGGCCTTGGCGGACAAGCAAGCCGGCGATCCGGCGGGGCGGCAGTTGAGCCAGGATTTTTTCCAGGGCCGGTTGATCGTTTTCAAATCCCAGCGGCACCATGAGCGCCCGGCGTTCGGCGTAATAGGGGACAAGCGAATTCCAGTCCCAGCCGTAGATGAGCACAACCCCGTCGGGCGGCACCACGTCGCGGATTACGGTGGCGATTTCGGGCGGACGCTGCGCCCCGCCGTGGGTGTAACGGGCAAACTGGCGCTGGTAGACCAGCAGTTGGCTCGCAAAAAAAATTCCCAGCATCAGCACCCGCACAGCCTGGGGCAGACGAGTGTTGTCCCACACGCTGACCAGCAGCAGCCCGGCGGCGACGAGGAGGAACAGCGTGTTGGCGCAGTAGTAATAATCGTGGGAATAATAGAGGTTTGAAAAGAGCATCCAGCCGCTGGCAAAGCAGGCCAGGCAGAGCAGGGTGACGAGACGGTGGGCGCGGCTCGCGAGGGCGAAGCCGATCAACAGGATCGCCATCGCGGCTTCGCCGAGAATCAGGCCTGAGAGGTTGTCCCAAATCCCGGCCCAGAACGGAGCGGACAAACGCTGCTCGAGCGTGCCCCAGGTAAAGGCGGTGAGGCGCGAGGAGGTCAGGGGCGCGGAGAATGGGTTGGCGCGCTTGATGTGATCGGAATAACGGACCCACACGTCAGCCAGAATGACAGACGTGAGAATCGGCGTGCCGAGCAGGGCCAGAGGGCGCCAAATGGCACGCGAGGTCAGGGGGGGCGTTTTCTGCCGCCGCCAATACCAGTAGCAAATCACGGCGGCCGGCGGGCAAAAAAGCAGGAAGGTGGTGATCTTGGTCAACGCGGCGAGAATCCCGAAAGTCGTCGCACCTGCGGCCCAGCTCACGCGGCGGTCACGGACGGCTAAAATCACGGCGTAGAGAAACCACGTCGAAAAGCACAAGGCCGTGGTTTCCATCATGAACGTGCGGGCCCAGAATAAATAGGTGGGCGACGCCAGCACGACGCTCAGGACGAGCAAGCGGCGCGAGGGCGCTAACCGCAGGAGTCCCGCCAAGCCGTAGATCGCAGGCAGGGTGGCGAAGAAGAAAAACAGGCTGACGCCGCGGGCGGTGGATTCGAGGCCCGTGCCCAGGGCGGTGCTGACTTTTGCCACGAGCCATTGGTAGGTGGGAAATTCCAGCGGGATGGACCAAGGCGGGCCAAACAGCGGCGTTTCGTAGGCGAGCTTGGTGCCGGCCGCCTTGATCCAGAAGGCGGAGATGGCGGTCTGGGTTTGGCGGAATTCGTGCCGGTCGAGGATGGAGCCCTGCCACCCCCGCGAGGTGATGCAAAGTGTCACCAGCAACATCGCGACAAACAGCCAGATCAACGGCTTGGCGGGAGCGGGGTTAGTCGTCGTCGGCTCAGTCATGCGGCCGGGATTTGAAGCGCAAAAACGCGAAGCTGCAAAGTTTGGAGTAAGAAAAGAGGGACGGGGTCGCCCACGGAATACACGGATCACACGGAAGTGTCGTCCGGATCAGAGCAGAATAATTCCTCCATGTGATCTGCGTATTCCGTGGGCAAAACGGCCTTCTAAACTTTGCCTGAATTTTCGCGACTTAGCGTCTTCGCGCTTAATCCGATGCAGCTCAGGCCTCGTCGAACTTGCGGGTGAAGAGCTGCTCAAGCTCCTCGAGCATCTGTGCGGCATCTTCGCCGCTGGCCAGAAACTTGACCTTCGAGCCTTTGCCGGCGGCCAGCATCATGAGACCCATGATACTCTTGCCGTTCACCTGCTCCTCGTCCTTTTCGACGAAGACGTCGGCTTTGAACTTGTTGGTGATCCGGACAATCATGGCGGCGGGACGGGCGTGAATGCCCATCTTGTTCTGCACCAGCAGCTCCTTGGTGAGCTGGGAGTTGGCAGAGGTGGCGTCGCTTTTATTCATTAAGGTGGTGAGAGAGAGCGGTCTGAATCCGGGATGAGTCCACGGCTTGCAACCTAAAAACCAGATGGCAGTCTGTCAAAAGATGACCGCACCTGCAATCATCGTGCCATGCCGGTTAGAATCCAGTAGATTCCCCCGCAAGCTCTTACATAAGATCAGAGGCCGCCCGCTGCTGTCATGGGTCGCTGAGCGCATCAGTCTGCAGGCACCGGAGTTTCCGTTGTATTTCGCGGTGGACCATGAACTTTTGCGGGATTGCGTCACTGAACAGGGTTTTAAGGCAATTATGACGAATCAGGCCCACCAAAGCGGCACGGACCGCATCGCCGAGGCCAATCGCACGATCGGCGCGGCGCGCGTAATCAACGTGCAGGCGGATGAGCCGCTGGTCACCGGCGGGCAGATTCGGGCGCTGGCGGGGTTGCTGCAGAACGGAGCGCCGATGGCGACCCTTGCGACGCCATTTCAACGCGCGGGAGATTTTTCGAACCCGAACCAGGTCAAGGTGGTGATGGGTCGTGATGGCCGGGCGTTGTATTTTTCCCGCTCGATCATCCCGTTTCCGCGCGAAAAAGGGGGCACCGTGGACGACGCGTGGGTGCAGGCGAATCCCTGTTTCAAACATCTCGGGCTTTACGGTTACCAAGCGGACTTGCTGGAGAAGTTTACGAAGCTGCCTCCGAGCCGTTACGAGCAGGTGGAAAAACTCGAGCAGTTGCGCGCACTCGAAAACGGTTATGCGATCGCCTGCGGCGTGACGGAGGATCCGACCATCGGAGTGGACACGCCGGAAGACGCGGTGAAATTCGAGGCGTGGCTCGGCTAGAGCTTTCTGGTTGAGGCCGGCGCTTCACCTCAGGTTGCCCGCGACCTTGCTCGCGCTTGACCCAGTTGGAGCGCCTGCGAACAGGCGACCTACGGTTGCGTCATACTCGATCACGAATGCCTTAAAGCCGCTTCAAAAATATCAGAGCCGAAGGGCAGAAAGGAGCTTCGAGCGTGAGCGAGTGGCCGGCTCCTTCCACTCGCTCACGCTCGTGGCTACACCCTTTCTCAATGCGCTCTAGATTTTGCGGTGCGTGAGGTGAGTGATCCACATCAGCTCGCACGCGCCTCCGCCGGTGTCCTCGCGCGTCAGGGAGGACAGCCAATGGAAGCCATCGTCGCCGGTGACCTCAACCAGGTAGCCTTCCATGGTGACGAGTTCGTGGCGCTTCACGTCGAGCAGGGCGCGCCGGACCTCGTCATTGGCGGGCATGCAATGGGTGTTGGCGGAGTGGGTCTCAATCTGGTGCTGGTCGAGGGGCGGCTCCTTGTAACTGTATTCGTAGAAGCGTCCGCCCTGGCTGATCTTGAGTTCGTTGATCACGCTGGCGATGGACATGCCACCCCAACCGAGGGCGAGGTCAATGGGCGCGAGTTCGGCGCCGCGATCATTGCGGTAGCGGTCGCGGCTGAGCACAACGGCGGTGATGGCATACGTGGCGAGCGGCTTGATGGTGTAGGGGCCGGAGTGAAAGGCGCCGGGCAGGTCGCGGGCCGTTTGCACGGGTTCCTGGGGCGCGGGCATGCCGCGCCAGTGGGCAGGGCGGTCGTGAAAAACAAACCAACCCGCAAAGATGACCAAGGCGACGAAGAACAGGGATTTCACCAGGACCTTTTCGCAGCGCCTCGGCAGCGAGGCAAGGGTCGGAGTCAAACTCGCGTGAGGAGAAGTCTCCTCACGAACTTCGCGCCCGGAGCACCGATCAACCCGAAGGCAGCCTTGAGTTGGGACCGGTCGTGGACTCGGTGGTTCTTGGTTAGAAAACCGAGCGTGGAGACTAGCCGTACTCGGGCTGGAATCCGTAGTCAACCGATCGAGAGGCGGGTGGAGGACCTCGCCCTTCGTCCGAGAATCAAATCTTCCCGGCTTTGCGCTGTTCGATCATCCGGTAGAAATCGACGAAGAGAGGGTCGGCGTCGCTTGGGCCAGGGGCCGCCTCTGGGTGATATTGCACGCTGAAAACGGGAAGCTTCGTGTGGCGCAGGCCCTCGACGGTCTGGTCGTTGAGGTTGATCTCGGTGACCTTGGCGCCGCTTTTCTCAATCGATTTTGGGTCCGTGGCAAAACCGTGGTTCTGGGCGGTGATGGAGACCTTGCCTGTCTCGAGATTTTTCACCGGCTGGTTGCCGCCGCGGTGACCGAACTTGAGCTTGAAGGTCGAGCCACCGAGCGCGTGCGTGATCATCTGGTGGCCGAGGCAGATGCCGAAGATCGGAAATTCCGGCAGTAGTCCGGTGACAGTCTTGTAAATGTAGGGCAGTGCCGCCGGATCGCCGGGTCCATTGGAGAGAAAGACGGCGTCGGGCTGGTGTTCGCGGACCTGTTCGTGGGTCGCGGTCGCGGGGAAAACCTGCACTTCGAAACCATGGTTCACCAGTTTGCGGTAGATGCTGTGCTTGGCGCCGTAATCGAAGGCGGCCACGCGAAATTTTTTCGAGGGAATGCCCGGGGCATTCATCGTGGTGCCGACGGGCAAGTAGGGCGCGTTGTGATTCGCGATGTCGGTTGCGCTCCAGATGTAGGGACTTTTGCAGGTGACGTCTTTGACGTAATCGGCGCCGGCCATGTCCTGCCAGTTGCGGGCGCGTTTGATGGCTTCTTCGTCGCTAATCGGCAGCGTGCTAAGGCAGGATTTCATGGCACCGTCGACGCGGAGTTTTTTGGTCAACGCGCGGGTGTCGACCTCGCTGATGCCCGGGATGCCATACCGGCGGAGGTAGTCGCCGAGGGACTGTTGGCTGCGCCAGTTGCTGACGACGGGGGAGAGTTCGCGGACGACGAAGCCGGAGCATTTGGGGGCAGCGGATTCGGAATCTTCGGCATTGATTCCATAGTTGCCAATCTGCGGGGCCGTCATGGTCACGATCTGGCCAAAATAGGACGGGTCGGTCAGGATCTCCTGATACCCGGTCATCGACGTATTAAAAACGCATTCACCGGCGATGGTGGCATCGGCGCCAAAGGCCATGCCGCGGAAAATCGATCCATCCTCGAGGGCAAGAATTGCGGGCTTCGGCGTGGGCATTAAAGCCTGACGAAAAGGCGTCAGATGGGGTCTGCCAAGGGTAAATCTTGGCACTGAGGCAATATTCCCGGGTCATTTGACAGGACTGGTTAGGCCCCATACCAATTACCTCTTACTCATGCCCTACACCGAAGACCGCTCCATCTGGTTTGAAGGCCAGGGGCTATGGCAGCACGTTCCCGAGAGCGACTGGCAAAACTGGACGTGGCAGCTAAAGAACCGGATTACGAGTGTCGCGCAACTCGAGCAGTTCATGACGCTTACGCCGGACGAGAAGGCCGGGTGCTACTTTGCCGACAAGAAACTTTCCCTGGCGATCACGCCGTATTTTTTCAACCTGATCGATCGGAACGACCCGGATTGCCCGCTGCGCAAGCAGGTGATCCCGCGGGGGGGGGAAACCCAGCTGGCGGCCGAAGAACAGCTCGATTCGTTGGGGGAGGACGAGCATTCGCCCGTGCCCGGACTGGTGCACCGCTATCCCGATCGGGTACTTTTCCTCGTGACGGACCGGTGTGCGTCGTACTGCCGCTATTGCACGCGCAGCCGGTTGGTTTCGAACGCGCAGGACTATAATTTTCACCCGGAATACGAGCAAGCGCTCCGCTACATCGAGGGTCATCCCGAGGTGCGCGATGTGTTGCTGTCGGGTGGTGATCCGTTGCTGCTGTCGGACAAGAAGCTCGAGCATCTCATCAGCCGGCTGCGGGCCATCAAGCATGTCGAGTTCATCCGCATTGGTTCACGCATCCCGGTGTTCCTGCCGCAGCGAATCACGCCGGAGCTTTGCGAAATTTTCAAAAAGTACGGTCCGATCTGGATGAGCATCCACGTCAACCATCCGAAGGAATGCACGGCCGAGCTCAAGGCGGCGTGCGACCGTCTGTCATTCGCGGGCGTGCCACTCGGTAACCAGAGCGTGCTGCTCAAGGGTGTGAACGATGATGCCGACGTGATGAAGGCGCTCGTCCACCGGCTGCTGCGGATGCGGGTACGGCCCTATTATCTCTATCAGATGGACCTCATTACCGGGGGCGCGCACTTCAAGGTCGATGTCCGCAAGGGGATCGAGATCATCGAGGCGCTCCGCGGCCACACGACGGGTTATGCGGTGCCGCAGTACGTCATCGACGCCCCGGGCGGCGGCGGCAAGGTGCCGATCAATCCCCAATACGTGGAGCGGATCACGGACGACGAGGTGATCTTCCGCAATTACGAGGGAAAACGTTTCGTTTATCCGCTGCACAGCACGCCAGTGCCACACCAGACGCCGGCGGAGGTTGTGGCGGTGGAGACTCAGGAAGCCATTCGGTCGGCGGAAACGGGTCAGCCGTAAATAGAATGGGCGGATTAGCTGCCCCTTCGTGTGGTCTTTCGTGACGAGTAGGCGCAACGGGCCGACGTTGTAGTCCATCAGAAATTCCAGCTGGATTGCCGCGTTCCTCCGCTCCTCGCGATAACAACGACCGGAAGGCGGCGCCGGCTGGTCGCCCGTGACGGTGGGGAAGGAGGACGCCGCCCGACGCTAAGTTACTCCAGTGAGAACGTGGCGCTGACGGTCGTCGTGATGGTTTTCTCGAGTGACGAGTTGTCGTTGTTGCCCTCCCAGCTGGTCGCGCTCGAGTAGAGTGGATTGATCTGCACAACGCCCATGCGCGCGGTCCGCAGCTCCTTGAGTTTACGGCCGCCTTGGCTGGCGATCTGCTCGGCTCGGGCACGCGCATCCTTCGTCGCCTCGGCCATCATCTCGACCTTGGCCTCGCTCGCTTTCGTGTAGATAAACTCGAGGCCATCCGAGACGAGGGCGATGCCCTGCTCCAGCAGCGCGGCGGATTCGGTGCCGAGTCGCGTGGTCGCCAGGTCAGTGGACTTGAGTTCGATCCGCTGGATGAGGCGGAAGCCGACGCGCCGGGTCAGGGATTCTTCCTCCTCGTTTTTGGTGCGCTCGGTGATTTCGCGAATCTGCACGGGCAGCACGGTGAAATCCTTCACGCCCTTGTCGTGCAGAAATGCCGACACCTTTTCAAGGTCCGCCTTGAGCTTGGCGTGCGCGCTCAGCAGTTCCTGGTCCTCGACGGCGAAACTAGCGCGCCAGACGATGAGGTCGGATGTGACATTTTTTCGAGCGGATCCGGTCACATCAATGACTTGGGATTCATGAAGATGGGTCCACGTCTTGGTAAAAATGATGGAGGCGAAACAGAGGCCGGCGGCAAGAAACAGGCCTGCGAGGAGGCCGAAGAGATGGGGACGGGAGGGTGCGGTTTCCATGGGTGAGTGGGCGGTAATAGCCATCCTTGGGTCGGTCTGGGTTGTCCAACCCAAGTCATTCACAAATCTCTAAATCATGGTTATCAGCGATTTACGCGGCTTGCTTGTTATTCACAATTTCCCCGGACTTTTTTTGAGCATTTCAGTGACCACCCCGTCTATCTAGAGGTAGTCAGATATAGTTGGTAGTTCTTAAGGTTTGCTTGGTGTTAGGTCACTCGAGCCGCCCCGTACGGGGCGGCTCTTGGCTTTTCTGGGGTCAAAACCCGCCCGAAAAGAGTGCGAATTATTTTTTGAACGATTTGCGCCGAGCCGCATCTACCTCCGTGTAGTCAACATCGTCCTGGTAAGACGATGAGTGTTTGTAGTTCTTACGGTTTGTTTGGTGTTAGGTCAGGGAGCCGCCCCAAAAGGGCGGCTCTTGGCTTTTCTGGGGTCGAGGAGGCCGGAAAGATTGGCTTGCGCCACCGCCAGCGCCGCGCTTTTACGGGTCTTGCCTGTAGGGGTGTCCTCCGCGGAGGGCTGAGATTGCGGTGCGACCGGCCGCTCGACCCTTCGAACCTGAAACGGATCATGCCGACGAAGGAAACAGCAGGCGCGCTTGGCGCCATTGGGCGGATCGCGCCGCTTTTCGCCGGAGATTGGTTTTGGGATGGGCCTCACACCAACCATGAAAACTCCGGCCCGCCTTTTCCTCCCCGCCATCAGCGCGTTCCTCTTCCTCGCGGACGCCCGCGCCCAAACGCCGCCTGATGTCACCGCGCTCGGGCGCTTCGTGGTGAACGACGTGCCAGTAGAGCAATCGGTCAACCCGCTCACGCGCACGTCGGCGGCGGTGATGGGCGACCCGCGCGATCCGCTCGACACTCCGCGCGGCGTGAGCACGATCACCACGGCGTTGTTCAACGAGCGGCAGATCCACGGCGTGCAGGAAATCCTGCTCTACTCGCCGAGCGCCTATGTGGGCGCCTCCTACGGCAACATCACGACGCCCAACCTCCGCGGCGACCTCGCCGAGACCTATCTCAACGGCCAGCGGCTCAGCTACAATTACTATGGATATTTTCCGTCGTTCAACGGCGTGGAGGCGGTGGATCTCGTGCGCGGACCCGGCTCGGCCGTGTTCGGCGCGGGCTACTTCACGGGCGGTTATGTGAACTACGTCACCAAGCAGCCGAGTTTCGCCGGCGCCGCCACGACGATCACCACGCGCCTCGGCACTTGGGCGCCCGGGCAGGTTTCGGATCTCAACGGGTCGGTGCAGATCGACAGCACGGCGCCCGTCAATGACCAGCTCGCCTGGCGCTTCAGTTACGAGGGGAAGGGCGGCGATACGTTCTTCCGCAAGAACGACGCGCCCGACAGCCGACAGGATGTATTCGCGGCGATCACGTGGAAACCGACGCCCGCGACAACGCTTGATTTCACCGCGCAATATTTCTGGCAGAACCCGCCGGAGACGCTCGGCGTGAACCGCGTCAACCAGGACCTGATCTGGCACGGACTCTATTACACCGGGGCGTCGGCGGATAATTATCCCTTCCCCGGCCCGATCCCCGCGACGAGCGTTGTGAAACTGCCCTGGGAGGCGTCGCTGTTTTCGAAGGGCGATTTCTCCAACGCCAACGTCGTGCGCACCCAGCTGATCGCGACGCAGGTGATCTCCCCGTCGCTGACCCTCGTGAACCGTACGCTCTTCGAGTACGTGAACCGCCGCCGTTTCCAGCAGTTCGAATACGCGGAGTATGTCACGCAGCACACGTTTGAGAATCGTACGGAATTCCATCTCGACTGGAGCGACGCCGCGCTCCCGCAGAGCGTCACAGCCGGCGTGACGGTGCGTTATGCCCACACGCTCAGCTACGAGAACTATTTCAACGAATACATTTACAACTTTGATCTCACTGATCCCTCCCGCATTTTCAATCAGGCCGAGCAGTATCCCAACTCCTACTACCCCGGCGTAATTGGTCCCGGCGGACGGCCCTTTTTTCCGGCGGCCTGGGGCAGCCCGGAGACGGACAACAGCACGCTCTGGAATTACGCAGCGTTCTGGCAGCACGAGCTCAAGTTCACCTCGCGGCTTTCGTTCATCGCCGGCTTGCGCGGCGATCTGTACTCCGGCGACGCGCGGGATCCGCTGCCGGATGCCGGCACGACGCCATGGCACGATCACGCGAACGTGGGCACGTTCTCCCCGACGGCTAACCTGATTTTCCGTCCGACGCCGACGACCTCGGTTTACGCGACTTATCAACGCATTCGCGCGGTCACGGGTAATCTCGCGGGTGGGGGATTAATTCTCACGGATCACGGGGACGGCACCGGGTCGTTGAACCGCGATGACTTCCGCAATCGCAGTGATCTCGCGGAGGTCGGCGCGAAGTTTTCACTGGTCGACCACAAACTCTTTGCGGCGGCCACGCTCTTTGACCAGCGGCGCACGAAAATCGAGGTTGGAGGCGAGCATAGCGACATCCTGATCCGCGGCCTTGAGCTGGAGACGGTTTACCAGCCCACCACGGCGTTGAGCGCGACGGCCAACGCGACATTTCAGGGCGGCCACTATGTGGATTCATCGCCCTTCCAGCTCGGCGGCCGCTCGATCTATCAGGCGTATGCGTTGGGGCGTGGGCCCGGTGGACTGGGGTCCGGCACGCTGGATTACGACCCCTATGCCGACCAGGTGCCGCCGGGTGACTGGCCGCTACTGGGATTTTCCAAGGTGATGCTGAATGGCAGCGCGCGTTACCGTTGGCCGGGCGGATTTGGTGCCGGGCTCAACGTGCAGTGGCAGAGCTGGCAGCGCGGCAACCTCGACAACGAGTGGCACATTCCCGCGCAGTACACGCTCAACGGCTCGCTTTTCTACGAGGCGAAACGCTGGTCGGCGAACCTCGACTTGTTGAACCTCACGGACCAGCGCAACTGGATCCACAACGGCGATGCCTACACGGCGAGCGAGTTGATTTTTCCCGAGCTGCCGTTCCGGGTGGAGGGGTATTTCAAATTCAAGTTTTGAGGTCCGATCCATTTGCCCGCGAAT
>JBDTJA010000265.1:0-12674 GCA_039936075.1 Opitutaceae bacterium
GCCGCGTAAAATCCCTGACCCGTGAGTACCAGCGGTCCGAGGACCGCGACCGCGGGCAGTAGCCAGAGGTAGCCGTCAATCGGCTGAAGAGCGGGCCAGTGCAGCCGACGCGAGCCGGCGTCGCGGATGAAGTAGCCGGCGAGCAGGGCGAGGGCGAACAGGCCACCGTCGGACACTTGCAGGATCCGGGTGCGCGTTTGCTGGGGATGCGTGAGCATGGGCGCGAAGCGCCGGGTGATGGGCGCCGGGCGAGAAGCGAAGTGTCAGCCACCCTCGGGAGACCGAGTGAGGCAGGCGACGGGTAATGGGCGAGGGGTCATGCTTCGGTACCGCCCGGCAGATCGGGCGGGGAGGGTCATGGGTGATCGGTGAGGGGTCATCGGTAATAATCGGACGGACGACACCGAACGCGGACGGAAGGCGATGGGGCTGGGTACGCTTGGTGGACCCATCATGGGGGGCTCGCGCTGGCTCACTGGAGACTCTTGACGTACGTCGCTCCCGTGGCGTCGACGAACGTCAGGCTATCGGCCGCGATCCTCGTCAATTTTAACCCCAGGACGCGGCTCACCACGTCGTTCACGCGGTAGACCCGATCGTTCATCAGCACCTTACTGACGCCGTTTTCCGACATGCGGACGCCGGTGACGTGGAGTTTGTCGAGATAGTCGTTGATGCGATCAGCGACCGAACCGGCGACAACGGGCTCGGCGGGGGAGGGCGTCGTGGATTCGGCCTTCGTGGACACCGCGGGATTGGCCGTGGCGGTTTCTACTGCCGCAGCCGCGGGTAGAGAGGGCGCCGTTGCGGGAATCGGCACGATGACGGGCGAAATAATGACGGGGCTCAGCGCCGGGGTGGGCGCGGGTACAGCAACGACCGCTTGGGGCAGAGTGACCGTGCCCTCCGGTGCTGACGCGATGACGGTTGCGGCTGAGGCCGCAGCCGGAGTGCGGTTAACAAAATAAACGGTGGCGACGACTGAGAGGACGATGACCACAAAAGCGGCCGCGATCAAAAGTATCAGCAGGCCCTTGGGCGCGCCGCTGTTGCCACGATGGCCGCCTGAGCCGCCGCCGGGCATGGGAGGGGCGTCCGCGGGACCGCCGGTGCGCTGGTGCTGCGCTTTTTTAAGGGCTTCGTTAATCAGACTCATCGCGACGACAGAGGCTTCAAGTGGGCTCGGTGAGGTTGCGCATGTCTTTGACCGCGCGGCGGACGTCCCAGTAGCTCACCTCGTCGGAGCCGCGGATGAAGGCGGACAGGATGGATTTGTCGCAGAGATTATTGACGATGCGGGGGATGCCATTGCTGCCGCGGTGAATGGCGCGGAGGGCCCACTTGGTGAAGCTGGGACGGCCCATGCTGCCGGCGAGCGTCAGCCGGTGCTGGATGTAATGCTGGATGTCGGTCAACGAAAGCGGGTGCAGCTCATAGTGGACCAGAATGCGCTGGCGCAGCTGGCGAAGTTCCTCGCGGGCGAGGACGCCCTTGAGCTCGGGCTGGCCCATGAGGATGATCTGGAGGAGCTTTTGCTTGTCGGTCTCGAGGTTGGAGAGGAGGCGGATTTGCTCGAGGACCTCGAACGAGAGGTTCTGAGCTTCATCAACGATGAGCACGATGTCACGGCCGGCCTCGATGCGGGCGAGCAGCACACGGTTAATCTGGGCGACGAGGTCCACCTGGCTGCGGGCGAGCTTCGTTTCGCCCAAGTCGGTGAGGATGGCCTTGAGCATCTGCGTCTCGGTAACGCGGGGATTGAGCACCAGGGCGGTGTCGTAGTGTGCGGGATCGAGTTCGTTCAGAAATACCCGGCAGAGCGTGGTTTTACCGCAGCCGACCTCGCCAACGAGAACGATGAAGCCCTTTTTTTCCCGGACGCCGTACTTGAGGTGTTGGAGGGCCTCCTGGTGGGTGGGACTGAGGTAAAGGAAGCGCGGGTCGGGGGTGATGTTGAAAGGCATCTCCTTAAACCCGTAGTAGCTCTGATACATGTGGACTTGAGCTAGGGGGTCTAACCGGGAAACGCACGCCAAAATCGCGGGGCACCCGGGGGATTAACGAGTTTCAAACAAACCGCGTAAAGTGGACCGGTGTGGGTCGGGGTTTATCCCCGATATCGGCGATCCCGTATCGGGCGTAAAGCCCGACCCACAGCTGTCCACACCTAGGGCTGCGCCTATAAAAGCATTGCATGGGTAACTGGGTGAAGCGAACCGATGTGGACCGGGCGTTATGCCCGATGTCCTTCCCAGAATGTCGGAGATCAATCCCGACCCGGGTGGACTCGTCGCCAAGGCCGGGGCGTGCCTTCAAACCCGGTTTGTCATTCTGAACGAAGTGAGGAATCCAGTTGGATAGCGTCGACACCCCACTGCCGAGTCTCAGCGGATCGTTTGCGAGGCTCAGGATGACAATCGCTGAATCCGGAGTTGGAAAATACTCCCGGGCCATTGGAGGACCGCAAAAAGCATTGCGTGGCCTGAACGAGGCGCCGTTCATTTGGTCCACTCCATGGTGAACCTGCGTCGCGTCATTGTCGGCTTCTACTTTGTGCTCTTTCTGGGCGTGGGGCTGACTTCTGGAGTGATTTTCCTGCAGGCGCGGGCCGAATTCGACCAGCTCAAGCAGCAGGAGGCGGCCAGTCGGCGCCGGTTGGCGGAATCCCAGGCCCGGTTGAAAGAACAGGAGAAAATCATCGAGCGGCTGCGCACCGACCCGGCGTTTGTGGAAAAAGTGATCCGGCGCCGGCTTAATTACGCGCGGCCAGACGAGTTTATTTTTCGTTTCGAAGATTGAAATATCCAATTCGCACTCATGGCCAATCATCCGCTTATCGAACAGTTCCGTGCCGCCGGGCAGGGACAGGTTTTTGCATTTTTTGACTCACTCGCTCCCGAAGCGCAGACGAAATTGCTGGAAGAAGCGGCGGAGATTGATCTGGCGGAGGTGGCGCAGCTCACACGCACCCTGCTCACGCCGGGCGGAGCAGCCGGCGTTAATCTGCAGGGCTTGGCCCCCGCGCCGTACGAGCTGCGACCGGAAAATGGCGGAGAGGCCGCGGCCTGGGCGAAGGCGAAGGCGGTGGGCGAGACGGCGTTGCGCGCGGGCCGGGTGGCGGTGTTCACGGTCGCCGGCGGGCAGGGGACACGGCTGGGATACGATGGGCCGAAGGGCACGTTTCCGGTCACGCCGCTGAAAAAGAAACCTCTCTTCCAAGTGTTCGCGGAGAAAATCCGCGCGGCCGGACTGCGTTATGGCAAGCCGTTGCACTGGTTCATCATGACGAGCCATCAGAATCACGCTGCGACGGAGACGTTTTTTAAGGAGCATAAATTTTTCGGGCTCGAGGCGGCTCACGTGCATTTTTTCCGGCAGGGCCGGATGCCGGCAGTGGATTTTGCGGGGAAGATCCTGCTCGAGACCCCGGGATCGCTCGCGCTTTCGCCGGATGGACATGGGGGGTCGTTGCGGGCGCTGGAGCGCAGCGGTGCGCTTGATCTGATGCAACGCGAGCAGATTGATACGCTCAGCTATTTCCAGGTGGATAACCCGCTGGTGCGCTGCGTGGATCCGGCCTTCATCGGCTGGCATCTGCTGCGCGGCTCGCAGATGTCGAGCAAGATGGTGCCAAAGGCGTATCCGGACGAGAAGCTGGGGCATTTCTGCGTGCAGGACGGGCGGCTCGTCGTGGTCGAATACTCGGACCTACCGATGGCGATGCAGCGCGAGACCGAATCGAACGGCCGGCTGCGCTATCTCGCGGGCAGCATTGCGATTCATGTGTTGGACCGCGATTTCATCCGTCGGGTGGCCGCGGGTGGGAGCGGCCTCGCGCTGCCCTTTCACCGGGCCGACAAAAAGATCCCGACGGTCGATGCCGCGGGTCAGCCGGTGAAGCCGGCGCAAGCCAATGGCGTGAAGTTTGAGCTGTTTGTCTTCGATGCGCTGCCATTTGCGCAAAACCCCCTGGTAATCGAGACGAGTCGCGCGGATGACTTTTCGCCGGTGAAAAATGCCGAGGGCGTGGATTCCCCGCAAACGAGTCGCGACGACCAGATGAGGCAGTTCGCGCGCTGGATGAAATCCCATGGCGCCGCGGTCGATTCCGATGCGAGCGGACGGCCAAAGTCAGCGATCGAGGTGTCGGCCCTCTTTGGGTACGATGAAGACTCCTTCGCCGACGCTTGGAAAAAACTCTCGCCGAAGCCGACCGTGCAGGACGGGTTGTATTTGCAATGAGCCATCAGAAAAATCCCGGAAGGATTGGCCGCAACCAGACACAAAATGGGTCGGTGGCTGCGGCTCAATGTCTCAGCGCGCTCTTAAGCGCGCAGGAGAGTTGGCGAAAGCGTTGGATAACTTTTGTGCCTTTTTGTGGCCAAAACCGCGTTGGCTGATTTCCCTCTTAAACGAATTCTTCCCTTTGCCATGACCACACTCGAAAAAATCCACGCCGCCGCGACCGCGAAGCAACTTATGCCGGGGGCCGTGGAGAATCTCGGCGCTTTTCTCGACGCGAAACTCCCAGCATGGGCGGTCGCGAGCATCGACGAGTTGGTGGCGAAGGAAGCGTGGTCGGAGTTGAACGATCGCTTTTACCGCTACTTGGAATTTGGCACGGGCGGGATGCGCGGACGCACCATCGGCGTGGTGCCGGCAAAGGCCGAGACCGGGCAGCTGAGCCCGATCGGCACGCCGGAGCATGCGGCGATCGGGAGCAACATGCTGAACGATTTCACGTTGATTCGCGCGGTGGTCGGACTCTTCCGTTACACCAAAAAATACCTCGGCACGCGGCCGGATGCGGCGCGGCCCAAGCTCGTGATCGCGCACGATGTGCGGCACTTCTCGCGGCCGTTTTGCGAGCTCGCGGCGTCGACGTGGACGCAGCTGGGCGGCGAAGCGTTTATTTTCAACGGACCGCGCCCGACGCCCCAGCTCAGCTTCAGCGTGCGCTGGCTGAAGGCGCACGCCGGCATTGTCATCACCGCAAGCCACAATCCGCCGCACGACAACGGCTTCAAGGCCTACTTCGAGGATGGCGCGCAGGTGATCCCGCCGCACGACACTGGGATTGTGAAAGAAGTGAACGCGGTGGCGCTGACCGAGCTCGGCCAATTTCTCGCGAAGGATATTTCCAAGGTGACGACCCTCAATCACGAGGCCGACGACGCTTACCTCGCGGTGGCGGCGACGGCGGTGCTGGACCCCGGCGTGCTGCGGAAATCGAAGCTGAACGTGATCTACACCAACATTCACGGTACGGGCGCGGTGCATGCGCTGCCGTTGCTCCTCCATGCCGGGTGTCAGGTGCACGATGTGCCGGAGCAGCTGAATTTTGACCCGCGTTTCCCGACGGTGAAGTCACCCAACCCCGAAAATCCGGAGGCCCTCGCGATGGCGATCAAGTTGGCGGATCAACGCGGCGGAGACCTGGTGCTGGCGACCGATCCTGATGATGACCGGATGGCCTGTGCGGTGCGCAACAAGGCGGGAAAGATGGAGCTGATCACCGGCAACCAGATTGGGTCACTGCTGGCTGAGTACCGGCTCATGAAGTACAAGGAGCTTGGCTGGATCCCGGCGGCGGGGTCGCCGAATGCGTGCATCATCAACACGGTGGTCACGACTCAGTTGCAGGCCGCGATCGGCCGCGGGCATGGCGTAAAAGTGATCGAGACGCTGACCGGATTTAAATGGATTGCCGCCAAACTTCGTCGGTACGAAGAGCAGCTCCGCGCCAAGATGCCGGATGATTTTGATTACGAAGCGACCCCCTTTGCCGAGCGCGCAAAGCTGCTGATGCAGCACAGCACGTTCTATGTTTTTGGCACGGAGGAGAGTTATGGCTACCTGCCGAATGACTACGTGCGCGACAAGGATGGCAATTCCGCCTGCCTCATGTTCGCCGAGCTCACGGCCTGGGTGAAGAGCCGGGGACTGACGGTGCCGGAGTATCTCGATGAGATTTTCCTTCGCTACGGCTTCTACCTCGAGGGGGTGATCAACCTTTACTACGAGGGCGCGACCGGCTCCGCGAAGATCAAGCGGATCATCGAGTCGTATCGGTCGAATCCGCCGAAGGCGTTTGGCGACGTGAAGGTGGCCAAGTTTCAAGACTACGGTCGCGAAAAGATCGTCGATGCCGATGGCGAGACGGTTCCGTCGCAGGACCTGTACTTCGTGACGCTCTCGAACGGCTACAAGTTCGCCGCGCGCGGCAGCGGCACGGAGCCGAAGATGAAGTTCTATCTCTTCGCCAGCGAGAACGTGGCCAGCGCGGCGGAGTTACCTGCGGTCAAGGCGAAGACCAAGGCGACGCTCGATGGCCTGATCAAACTGATCGAGGCGGATGCGCGGGCGCGTGCGGAGAGCTGAAATTCAATGTTCGGATTTTCGCGCGAATGACGCGAATGAACGCGAAAAAAGGCGAAATTCATTCGTGTTCATTCGCGGGAACGTCCGGATTCATCAAATTCCATGGATAATATCAAGCGCCTCAAGATCGCCGCGATCGGTTGCGGCAGTCGCACGTTTATCTATTTCGAATTGGCGGCGAAGCAGCCGGACCTCTACGAAATCGTCGCGGCGGCGGATCGCAGTGCGGCCCGGCTCGCGAAGGCCCGGGGGCTGTCGAAGAACCCGGACTTCCGTGAGTTTCATGACGACGTGGCGATCCTGGCCGAACCGAAACTGGCGGATTTGATGATCATCGCTACGCAGGATGCATTTCACTTTGGGCATGCCTCGGCTGCGTTGAAGAAGGGTTACGATTTGCTGCTGGAGAAACCGATCTCGACGAACCTGCGCAACGTGCTGGCCCTGGAAAAACTCGCGCGCGAGCTCGGCCGTCGCGTGCTCGTCTGTCACGTGCTGCGGTACACGCCGTTCTATCGGAAAGTGAAGGAGATCGTTGCGAGTGGGGTGCTGGGTGAGATTGTCTCCGTCGAGGCGACGGAGGGCGTCGAGCCCTGGCATCAAGGACACTCATTTGTGCGCGGCCATTGGAGCGTGATGGAAAAATCCACGCCGATGATTATCGCCAAATCCTGTCACGACATGGACATCCTTTCCTGGCTCATTGACTCGCCCTGCACGGCGTTGGGCAGTTTTGGCGGCATCAGACATTTCCGGCCTGAGAGCGCGCCAGCGGGGGCGCCGATGCGCTGTACGGATGGTTGTCCAGTGGGCGATACGTGCCTGTACAACGCGTATCGGTATCTCGGTGATCGCAAGAACTGGCTCGAGATCATCTACGACCGGGCGAAGACCGCGACGGATGATGAGATCGTGGACTGGTTGCGAACGAGCCCGTGGGGCCGCTGCGTTTATCACTGCGACAACACCGCGGTGGATCACCAGACGGTGAACTTGAATTTTGCGAGCGGCGCCACCTGTACGTTCACGATGACGGCCTTTAGCGAGGGCCGGGATCTGGCGATCTTCGGCACGAAGGGCCGGCTGCTGGCGGGCGAGCGCGTCAAGAAGACGGCGGGCTGTGACCTCGTCGTCGAGGTTTTTGGAAGTAACAAGCTCGAGCGAATCACTGTCGATCATGAGAAGGACGGCTGGCACGGCGGTGGCGATGCGGGTCTCGTGCGCACGCTGCACGCGGAGATGAGCAAGGCGCGCGCGGAAGACATGGAGTCTTCGCTCCAGAAGTCTGTGGAAAGCCATCTGATGGGCTTTGCGGCTGAGGCGTCTCGAATGACGGGACAGACAGTGAACCTGGCGGAATTCCGCCGGACCCATAGTGGCTAGGCGGGCCGGTAGCCGGGAAATTCCGGTGGCGGGTCCGTTTGGTTTTCCGTGAACTCGTGGGTCGGGGTTTACGCCCGATATCCAATCCGCCGATATCGGAGATGAAGTCCGACTCACAGCAAATCGAGCCATGGCTTAAATTTCGTCGACTTGGCGCAGAAAGCGCGCTGCCTTGCGGGAACCTCTCGGAGCGCATGAAACTTCTCCGCCTTTTCGCGATCGTCGGTTTGTCGGCTGTTGGATTATCCGCTAAAAATGCGTCCGATCCGACGAAAGTTGACCACAGCGAGCCGGTGATCCTGAAAGCCGACCCGCGGTTAAACCTGCTCCTCGGTCCGGAGCGGTTGGTGATGGCCGACGGATTGCAGCCCTCGATGATCTGCACGGCGAAGGGCACGCTGATCGTGCAGGCGCAACTCACCACCAAGCCGCTGCCGGCGAAACGCATTTCTTACCCCAGCGCCATCATGACCGTGGTGTCGCGCGACGGAGGCGGTGCGTGGACCGAGTTTCCCCGCCCAGCGGGGCAGAACGGATTGAATTTCGAAGGCGGTGTCATCCAGCTTCGCTCCGGGCGAATCCTGGCCTTGGACACCTACGTGACCCCTGGTCCGGTCGAGGGTACGGGAAGCGGACAGCTCTATTTTTCCGATGACGACTGGCGGACACTATCGGGACCGGTCGACATCGCGTTCACGATTCCCGGGGTGAATTATTACGGGTCCACGGACGACTATGGCCGCAGCCATGCGGCCGCGCGGCTGCACCGGCGAATCCTGGAACTGCCCAACGGCGACCTGCTGACGACCCTCTACGGCTGGTTTCACGGCGACCAGTCGCCGGTTTATTACATGCCCACGTTGTGGAAAACGCGTTCGGTCCTGTTGCGTTCGAGTGACCAGGGCCGGAACTGGCACTTGGTCGCGACGATCGCGGCGGATCCCGACCTCACGCCCGAGGGCTTTGCGGAGCCGGTATTGGTACGGATTTCCGCGGGGCCCCACGCGGGGCGACTGCGCTGCTACATGCGCACCGGCCGGGATCTCTACGAAACGTGGTCGGATGACGAAGGGGCAACGTGGGTGAAAGCGCGGCCGGTGAATTTTGGTGTGATCGACATTCATCGCACTTCGGACTGGGCGGAGATGTTTCGCGGCGTGACGAACAAGGATGGCACGCCGATCGATCTCGAGGGGAACATGGTTGATCCCGACGTGATTGAATTGCGCAGCGGAGTCCTCGTGTGCGCCGTCGGCGTCCGCGTTCCCGCGCGGGCCTGCTGGCCACGGGCGGGAGTGCCGCGCAACGGCGACTACCTCGCGTTCAGCCTCGACCATGGAGAGACGTGGAGCCACGTGGTCCAAATCGTTTCGGGCGTACTGACGACGCATTACATGGCGATCGAGGAAACACCGACGGACAATGCGATGTTTGTCACCTACGACTTAGGCGATTGGGGGAGTGGGAAAGGCCGGAGTATTTTTGGCCGGCCGCTGCGGCTGGAGCTGACCCCGTTGCCGCGTCACTGACTATGCAGATGCCGATTAAATTGATTAAGGCCGTGTTGTTGGCTTGTGCCTTGCTGGCCGGCAACGCGGCGGTGTTGGCTGGTGAGCTGCCGGCGTCGGAGTTGCACGCATTCTGGCAGCAGACCAAGGCGCAACTCGCGCGCGAGCCCATGGAAGCGGTGGTCGAGCAACTGAAAGAGCCGCTGCCCTACCGCAAATACCGCATCACGCTGCGCAGCCTGAATGGCGTGCATTTTGTCGCGCTGCTGGCGCTGCCGGTGACGGGCGAAGCCAAGGCCAAACCGCTGCCGGCGATCGTCACCATCCCCGGTTACGGGGGCACCCAACAGGGCGTGATGCTGAGTGAGTGTTTGCGGGGCTACGCGATCCTGCAGGTTTTCCCGCGGTCGCAGGGCGAGTCGGAATCCCTGTGGAAAATTGACGGACCGGACAAGCTCACCTGGCACATCACCCAGCCGGAGGGCGCGTATTACCAAGGAGCGTACGCGGACGTGATCCGCGGCATCGATTACCTGGTCTCCCGCGAGGACATCGACCGGGAGAGGATAGGGCTCGTCGGCACGAGCCAAGGGGGCGGAATCGCGCTCGCGGTGGCGGCACTGGACCCCCGCGTGAAGGCGGTGGTGGCCCATGTGCCGTTTCTTTGTGATTCGCGAACGGCGGCGCGCACACCGAACGCCCTCGTGAAGAGCTTGCTCGATCGCGTCCACTGCAACAACGAGGCCTCTTGGCACACGCTGGACTATTTCGATCCGCTGCAGTTGGCGCCGGATCTGCATGTGCCGGCTCTGGTCAGCGCGGGCGGCAGGGATGAGACCTGCCCAGCGGCCACCATCCGCGCGGTGTTCGACCGGATCCCGGGTATCAAGTCGCTGATGTATTACCCCAACCTGCCGCACACCTCGTGCGCAGGTTTTTACGAGATGACTTGGCCCTGGCTGGACTTATACCTGCGGCGGTGAGCCTCAGGGCCGGCCGCCGAACGTCACGTAATCGTCGAGTTCGATCCAATCGAACCACGTCGCGATGTCAGAACGACCCGGGGCGTTCTTGCGGTGGATGTCGTTAAAGAAGGCGCGGGTATCCGGCACGGAGGGCGTCCATTGCTCCATCCAGGCGGACCAGGCGACGATGGCGGAATCGTCGTGCCGGGGCTTTGCCTTGGCTTGCACGTAGGCGAGCAACTCGCTGTCGCTCTTACCCGACTTGATCTGGGTCATGAAAGCGGTGTGGCTGATGCCAGTGAATCCGAAAAACTTCTGGTCGAAGGGGCAGTTGTAGTGGAAGTCACCGCCGCGACCGGCCGCGATGGCGCGGGCCTTGTCGAGCAAGCGGGGGAAATGCACGTAGCCGCCGAGACGCGTGCGTGGGCTGCGCGGGGGGTGACGCGTGAGATCGGGTGCGTGGTAATCCAGAGCGCTTGCAGCAGCGGCGGACGGTTTTTCGTAAGCGGTGTGGAGGGATTTTTTGGCCATGGTGTGAAAGGTGATTGAGCGTTGTCGGATCGAAAGCCACGACGCGGTCAG
This sequence comes from Opitutaceae bacterium, assembly GCA_039936075.1. Classification (GTDB taxonomy): domain Bacteria; phylum Verrucomicrobiota; class Verrucomicrobiia; order Opitutales; family Opitutaceae; genus Opi-474. The sequence goes on from JBDTJA010000265.1 coordinate 10,820, forward strand.
CGCGATCCCATGAGCGTGTTTAGCCCCGCGTAGGTCAGGGCGCCTTCGGCGAGTGAGGCGGAAACGCCGTTCTTCAGGAAGTCAGTGGCGAGCGTGGTGATTCTTCCGTAAGAGGCACTGGCGAGGCCCGACCCGGCACTCAGGCGACGCACGCCGAGGGCCGCGAGTTCGGGTGCGGAGGGCAGGCCGGAGCGGGCGAGGACGTTGAGGGGCAGTTTCACTTCAGCGACCAGGGTTTTGATCGTCGGGGCATCGACCACGCCGGGGACGAAAATTCCGTCAACCCCCGCCGCGCGATACCGGGCGGCGCGCGCCACGGTCTCTTCCAACCGGTGTTCGGCGGGGACCAGGGCGTGGAGATAAACATCGATCCGCGCGTTGATGAAGAGCTTCACGCCGAGACGGGCGGCAGTGCGTTTCACTTGGTCGATCTTCGCGCAGCACAAGGCGGCGGTGCCGTTGCCGTCCTCGAGATTGATGCCGACGGCGCCGGCATCAATGAGCTGCGCGACGTTTTCCGCCACGATGGCCGGGTCGGAAGAATAGCCGCCCTCGAAGTCCACCGACAGTGGCACGCGGATTACACGGGTAATCTCGGCGATGGTGGCGGTGAGGACGCGAATGGGCAGGTGATCGCCGTCCGGATAACCGTGGGACCAAGCGACCGCAGCGCTGGTGGTGGCGATTGCGGGAGCGCCGAGACTCTCGATCAACCGGGCACTGCCGGCGTCCCAGGCGTTGGCGAGGAGCAGCAGACCGCCTTGATGGAGCCGATGGAAGGTGGCGGCGCGGGACGTGACGTCGTTGTTCATGGACTGAGGCAGCGGGCGACCGTTTCTGCGGGATAACATGAAAGGCGGGGTCAGCGACCCCGCCCTACAACTTACAGCAGCAGCAGCGCGGGATTCTCGAGATGATCGCGGATGGCGTTGAGGAACTTCGCGCCGAGCGCGCCGTCCACCACGCGGTGATCACAGGAAAGGGTGAGGGCGAGACGCTCGCCAATCACGATCTGGCCGTTCTTCACGACGGGCACCTGCTGGCTCGCGCCGACGGCAAGGATGGCGGAGTTGGGCGGGTTGATGATGGCCGAGAAACGCGAGATGCCCATCATGCCGAGGTTGGACACGCAGAACGTGCCACCGGTGAATTCGGCGGGCGCGAGTTTCTTTTCCTTGGCACGTTTCCCCATGTCCTTGGCCTCGGCGCTGATCTGGAAAACGGTCTTCTTGTCCGTGTCCTTGATGACCGGGGTGATCAGGCCGTCGTCGATGGCGACGGCGAACGAGACGTGCGCGGCGCTGTGATACTTGATGCCGGTGTTGTCCCACGAGCTGTTGACCGAGGGCACGGCGCGGAGTGCAGCGGCGCTGGCCTTGAGAATGAAGTCGTTGACCGAGAGGCGCACGCCGTCCTTGGCGAGGCCGGCGTTGAGGTGGTTGCGCAGCGCGCTGAGGGCGGCGACATCGACTTCGATCTCGAGATAGAAATGGGGGATGGTGGTCTTCGACTCAACCAAGCGGCGTGCGATGATGGTCCGCATGTTGGAGAGCGGGGCGACGGAGTCGGCCTGCACGGGCGACTTGTCCATGACCGAGCGCCATGGCCAGGTGTCGGCCTTGGGGCCAGCGGCTTTGCCGGCGGACGGAGCGGCGGCGGGAGCGGGCGGATTCTTGGCGGCGGCGAGGATGTCGGCCCGAACGATGCGGCCATGCGGGCCGCTGCCGGTAACGCGGGTGAAATCGAGTCCCTTTTCCTCGGCCAGTTTGCGGGCGAGGGGGGAAATGCGAACGCGGCCTCCGGCCGCGGGGGTCAGGGGTGATGGGTTAGGGGCGATGGGTGCGGACGCTGGCGT
>JBDTJA010000266.1:0-23097 GCA_039936075.1 Opitutaceae bacterium
CGGCGGCGGTGGTGTCGCGGGGGAGCAACGAGAGGAATGACTCCAGCCGGGAAGCGTCGTAAGGCAGGCTGGGTGGCAGCTGCCACAGGATGGGACCAAGTTTTTCGGCCAGCTGGAGCACGCCCGACGCGAAGAAATTCGCCAACGGCGCTGCGACTTCCTTCAAGCGGCGGATGTGCGTGATGAACCGGGGGCCCTTGACCGAGAAGATAAAGCCGGGCGGCGTTTCGCCACACCATTTCGCATAACTTGACGGCTGCTGGAGCGAATAAAAGGTGCCGTTGATCTCGATGGAGGAGACGTGGCGGCTGGCGTAGGCCAGTTCGTGGCGCTGCAGCAGACCACGCGGAAAGAACGTCCCCCTCCACGGCGCGTAGGTCCAACCTGAGATGCCGATCCGGATGCGGGGCGGGGAAAGGCGCGTGCGCAGCTCGGTCGAGCGAGACGTTCGAGGCTTCTCCAGGCCCGACGGGCAATCACTTCGCCGGCCGCCCTGCCGTGGCCTCCAGGATACGGGCAAGCCCAAGTCCTTTTTCCGGGCTTCCAGCCGATGACGCATGGCAGATGGGTGCGCACCGATCAGGCGTGAACGCGCACGGCACTGCGCTTGGGGCGCACGGAACCGCCATGCAGCGCCAGATGATGGACGCGCGTGAATTCGGCGCCGAAGAAGAAAATGGCGCAGGAGTAATAGATCCAGATCAGCAGGGCGACGAGGGACCCGGCGGTACCGTAAATCGAGGCGACCGTGGAATGGTCGAGATAGAGTGCGATGAGGTAGCGGCCTAGGCCGAAGAGGATCGAGGTGACGAAGGCGCCAACCCACACGTCGCGCCAGGCCAGTTTCACGTCGGGCAGAACTTTGAAGATCAGGGCAAACAGAAAGGTAATCACCACGAGGGAAGCCACGAAATCCACGCTCTTGAGCAGGATGGGATTAGTGCCGAGGTGGCCGTGAATCATTCCGAGACCGGCCGCAATCGCGGTGGTCAGGACCAGGGAAACAAGCAGCAGGAATCCAATGGTCAGGACCATGGCGAAAGAGATGACGCGCCGCACCAGCAGGATAATGATGCCGTTCGCGCGAGGTTTCGGTTTCACCTTCCAGATGGAATTCAGCGAATCCTGCAGCTGGCCAAACACCGTGGTCGCGCCGACCGCCAGCAGGGCGATACCCACCGCGGCGGAAAACCCGCTCGTGCTCGCGGCCTGACTGGCCTTCGCCGCCGCTCGGATCATTTCCGCGCTGCCCTGGCCCACCAAGCCCGTTACCTGCGCGGAGAACTGGCGCGCGGCGATTTCATCGCCAAGAAAAATCCCCATGATCTTGATCGCGATGATGGTGATCGGCGCGAGGGAGAACAGCGTGTAGAAACTTACTGCGGCTGAATGCTTGAAGGCATTGTCCGCGATGCACGCCTTCGCGGCCCGCCACAGAAGATTTGACCACTTGATCACCCCTTGGTTGTCCAGTCTCCAAGAGATTGGTTCCGCCGGTGCGGCAGAAAACCGGTTAGGCGGCCAGGGTTGGCAGCGTAAAGTAAAACGTTCCGCTGCCCTGCGCCGCCTTCTCATGGCCAGTGCGCCCGCCCTGCAATTCCACCAGCCGCTGGACAATGGCGAGGCCGAGGCCGCGCGGCGCGTTGAGTTCGCTCAGCCGGTCGAGGGGATGAAACAACAGCGGTGCCATCTTGGCGGACACGCCCTGCCCCTCGTCTCTCACCCAGAAACGGTATTCATCAGGTAATTGCTCCCAGCCGAGATGCACGTGGGCTTGGGGGCCGCCATGGTCGAGACTGTTGGCGATCAGATTGGACCAGATGACCTCCAGCCATGCCGGCACGCCCTCGACGACCGGCCATTTCTCCGGCTGGTGAACCTGGAGCCCGGCCTTGAGCAGGCGATATTCCAAGCCTTGGAGCGCACCCCACACCACCTCGTCCATGGCCAACGACTGGCGGGGGAGAGGATTGATGGTGGCCTTCACCGCGAAATTCATCCGGTCGACCATCCGAATCACCTCATCCACCGAATCAGTGATCGAGTGCGCGAATTTTACCCGGGGCGATTCGGGTCCATCGGTGGGATCCAGCATCGCTTCGCTCGCGGTTGAAATGCAGTTGAGCGGGCTGCGGATGTCATGTCCCAGCCGGCGGCTGATCATGCGCAGGTCCCCGGCAAGTTTGCCGTTCAGGGCGGTTAGCGCGTGCAGGCGGATGGCGGTGGCATACGCGAGCGCCAGCGCGGCTTCCTTCCAATCCTCTTCCGGTACCACCACCAGGTGCGACGCGGCCTGCTGACGCAATTCGCCATGCGCCACGATTGGCCAGCGCGCCCAGCCCCGCGGATTGAGGGCCGCGACGGCCTGGTCGATTTCGCCCGGAGTGGGACTGGCCAAGACGAGCAACTCCGCTTCGGGCCCAGCTTTCGAATCCAGCAAATCCTTCAATTCGCTGGCGCGCGTGATGAGGGCTTGCGGAAAAGCCTCCCGGGCGGCGTTCACCGCGGTCACGGCATCTTCCCCGGACCCCCCAATGATGCGAATGGATGTAATGGGCGACGACATGGGTGAGAGGCTCTCTTCTTCAATAAATAATAGGCGTGAAACGGTGGATCGGATTGACCCGACTACTCGGCGGTGGGGGCGGAGGCTTTTTCCTCCGCCGGTTTGCTCTTGAGGCCCAGCTTCACGCGCTTGCGGTAAAGCGTGGCTTGGTCGATTCCGAGGATTTCCGCGGCTTCGTTGAGGTTGGGACAATTTTCAATCACGCGGCGGATGTGCTGGTCCTCCAGTTGCTGCAAGGTCACATGGGCTCCGATGCGCGCCTCCGGGCCCGCGGGTCCTCCGGCGGCAGGCTTCATCCGGATTTCCAGGGGAAAATCGGTGGCATCGACCTTCGTGCCGGCGGCGAGAATGACGGAGCGCTCGATGGTATTGTGCAATTCGCGCAGATTGCCCGGCCAGGAATAGCGGCGCATCACTTCCTCGGCGGCGGGGGTGAACCCCTTGACCTTGCTCGCGCAGCGCTCGGCGCAGTGCAGGAGATAATGCTCGGCAAACCGGAGGATATCGCGCGGACGTTCGCGCAGCGGCGGCATGCTCACGGCGATGACGTTGAGACGGTAATAGAGATCCTCGCGGAAGGCGCCCTCCTCCACGCGTTTCTTCAGGTCACGATTGGTCGCCGCCACGATGCGCACCTCGGCGTGCTGGAGCGTCGTCTCGCCGACCCGCTCGTATTCGCGTTCCTGCAGCAAACGCAGGAGTTTGGGCTGAATCTCCAGCGGCAGGTCACCGATCTCATCGAGAAACAGCGTACCGCCATCCGCGGCCTTCACCTTGCCCCAATGATCCTTCATCGCACCCGTAAACGCGCCTCGCACGTGGCCGAACAGGGTGCTTTCCAGGAGTTCCTTGCTGAGCGAGGGGCAACTGACCGTGACAAAGGGCTTGTCCGCCAAATGACTGTGCTCGTGCAATGCGCGGGCGGCGACGCTCTTGCCGGTGCCGCTTTCGCCAAGGATCAAGACCGAGGCGGGACTCTTTGCCGCCCGTTGCAGGACTTCCATGACCTGCTTCATCGCGGGAGTTTCGAAATCCACCAGGGTGCTGGGCTGGTCTGCCGACGTTTCCTTTACCTGCTCCTCGAGCTTCTCAATCTTTTTGCCCAGTTCATTGAAGCGGCGGAGGCGCGCAAGAACAGCGAGGAACTGCTCGCGCGTGAAGGGTTTTTCCAGGAAATCCACTGCGCCGTGCTGAATGGCCTGCACGGCATTCTTGATCGTCCCTTGCGCGGAAAACATCACCACCGACTGCGTGGGCCGCAACTTCAGGATCGTGGGCAGAAACAGCAGACCGTTTTCGCGGCCGAGATTCACGTCGAGGAAGATCGCGTCGAATTTGCCCAACTTCAGGGCTTCCAGCGCAACTTCCGACGTGGCTGCGCCCTCCGCGTAATGGCCCTCGTCCTCAATGAGGAGGCAGGTGGCTTCACGGAAAATGCGGTCGTCATCTATGATCAGGAAATCCATGGCTTCTTTCTTAGAGGCGTGAGCTGTCCGGCAGCGGTGGCAGGGTAAGGGTGAAGCTGGCGCCCTGGCCTGGCGCGCTTTCGCAGATGATCGAGCCGTCCATTTCCTCCATCAGTTTTTTCACGATGCTGAGCCCGAGTCCGGTCGACGGTTCGCCGGCGGTGGGCCGGGCGCTGAGGCGCCAATAGCGGTTGAACATGTGCAGCTTGTCTTCCGCGGTGAAGCCCGGGCCCTCATCCTTTACCTGGCAGCTCGCGCCGCCGTGCGGACTGGATTGCACCGTCACCTCGATGGATTTTCCGGGGGGCGAAAATTTGATGGCGTTCGAAAGCAGATTATCGAGCACCTGGTTCAGCGCGCTGCGATCACCGGAAACCGGTCGATCCACCGTGCCAGAATGCTTGAGCGTGATGTTTTTCCGCCGCGCCGCCTCGAGATAGTTTTGCACGGCGTTGTGCGTCGCCTGCTGCAGCCAGATGGGCTCCGTGATCAGGGTATGATCCCGGTCCGCGGCGGAGTTCGCCAGAAACTCCTGCACGAAAGAGAGCATCTGCTGGGTGGACGTGCGGATGTTGCCGGCCATCTGCTCGAGCCGGGCATCGGCCTGCTTTTTTGCACGGTCATGCAGCAGCTCCGCGCTCATCTTCATGCCGCCAAGGTGGTTTTTGAGATCGTGCGCCAGAATGCCCAGTAACTCGTCCTTGTCCTCGGCCAGTTGCTTCAGCCGGTCGCGCGCAAGTTTCAGGGCCACATGCGTTCGCACTCGGGAAATGAGTTCCGCCTTGTTGAAGGGCTTCGTCACGTAGTCCACGCCACCAACCTCCAGCGCCCGGACAATCAAACCTTTGTCGTCAGCCGCCGAGAGGAAAATGACGGGAATATCCGACCATTTGGGATGGCTGCGAATGATCTGGCAGATCTCGAACCCATCGCGCCCGGGCATCAGCACATCGAGCAAAACCAGATCAATGGCCGAGTGCTCCAGTCGGAGCAGCGCCGCATCACCATCGGCGGCGAGGGCAATGTCGAAGCCGAACTCGCCCAGGATATCGCCGATAATTTTGAGATTCGTGACTTGGTCATCCACGACCAGCAGACGGGGAGTACCTGGGGATTTTATCGGCATGGATTTAAAAAAGCAGAAAAATCGAATGAAATACGGGAGGGGTGGAAGCTAATTCACCGGGCCGTGACCCGGGGCGGGAAACCAAGGAACGGGCGTTTTTTCAGACTCTGAGCGAGAAGCCGGCGTCCATGGGGAAGGCATTCAGGCGGCCGTGGACACCCAGGAAAGAAAGGCGGGCAGGCGACCAGCAGAACGCGTTGATCCGCGGCGCGAGGGATTGTTGACCACGATGCTTTCCGCCCCGGCATGGCGGAATACTTGCAGCGCAATCAACGCTTCCTCCTCGGTCTTCGCGGTCACGCCCACTACATTGTGACCTTCCTGCAGACGCTCGATGAGCGCGTGTGCCCCCATCGCATCCACGCCGGCATGGGTGAGCAGATTGAAAATGCCCTGACCCCTGGTGGTGGCTTTGGCTTCGACTTCGGCATTTTTTCGCAGCTGACCCGCGCAGGTGATGACGGAGGGCCCGGCCATCAGTTTGGATTGGCGCGTGATCGGTAGCCAGCAGTCCATCGCATGGGGGATCGAGTTTGACGGGCAGAGCACGGAAATCGCATCGCACTTGATTTTGGCGCGGCGTAGACGGATCAGGATGATGTCGGTGAGAAGGCGGGAATTCGCGGCGGCGAAGAGGGTGAAGTTACTCATGGTGAATGGGAGGTAAGGGAGGTTGCGAAATCCCGCTTCGACGCAAAAGGCGCAGGCGAGGCTCGCGAACTACAGCGTAGACCATACCCTCGATTTAAAATCACTTTAGAGCTTATCTATCATGGGATTACCATATAGAGGCACGGGTCGAAAAACAATCCCAAAACGTGCAAAATGCCCGGTATCGAAAAACTGTTGTGCAATTTGCACTTAATACGACTTCCGCGCTTCGGCATTGGCTTCCGACGAGCGAATTAAAACCGTGGGTTGAAGATAAAAGAAAAGCCGCGAGGGAAAGTTTGGTGTCCATGAGATCTTTCTTTCCTTCATGTCCGACGAATTATTCCTCACCCGCTTCCAACCTGGTGGCCGATATCTCGGAGAAATCTTTCGCGAAGCGGCCGAGGGGAGATTTTTCGGGCAGCAGGTATTTGCTTCGGTCGTGCCGAAGCCTAAAGCTCGAAAGGAATGGGCATGCCTTTAAGGTACTTACCTCTGCAGCGGAAGCTGGTCGGTTTCATTTTCCTGACCAGCCTCACCGTGCTCCTGTTGAGTTTCCTGGCGTTGCTGATCTATGAAACGAGCAGCTTCAAGCAGGCGACGATCGAGCGAATTTCAACCGTGGGAGATATCATCGCCTCCAACAGCCCCGCGGCGCTGATTTACGATGATACTTCCCTGGGGAGGGAGCTGCTCGCTTCCCTGCGGGCCGAACCGGACGTCATCGCTGCGGCGCTCTTCGACAAACAGGGTCTGCCGTTTGCCACCTACGCGGGGGAGCGGGGGCAGGGCCGCCTGCCGGCGATGGTGCCGGCGGACGGGCTGAATTTTACCCTCGAGGGGCTCACGCTGACGCGTCCGATCACGCAGGGTAGCGCGAGGGTGGGCACGCTGTTCATGGCGGCGGACCTGCGTGCGATGTACATTCGTCTGCGGATTTACGGCCTGGTTCTGTTGGGGGTGCTCATCGGGGCGGGCGCGCTGGCTTTTCTCCTGTCGAATTTTTTCCAGCGCCAGATTTCGCAACCGATCCTGGAGCTCGCCGAAACCGCGAAAACCGTCTCGGAGCAGAAGGACTATTCGGTGCGGGCCCAGCGCGGCAGTGGCTACGAGCTGGGTTTCGTAATCGAGGCATTCAACACGATGCTCGACCAGATCCAGCAGCATCACATCCGGATCGGAGAGAGCGAGGAGCGCTTTCGCGTGGTGGCCGACAGCGCTCCGGTCATGATCTGGTTGGCCGACGGCGACATGAGCTGCACCTGGTTCAACCAGAACTGGCTCACCTTCACGGGCCGGACTCCCGCGCAGGAATTCGGGCATGGTTGGATGGAAAACGTGCATCCGGACGATCGGGCACAGTGTGCCGCGACCTACGCCAGCTCCGGTACCCAGCGGGCGCGTTTTCAGTTGGAGTTCCGCCTCCGGCACCACGACGGCGACTACCGCTGGCTGCTCGACCAAGGGACGCCCCGTTACCAGGGTGAGGAATTTGTCGGGTATATCGGCTCGTGCGTGGATATCACGACCCGCAAGCAGGCGGAGGTCGCGATCCGCTCCAGCGAGCAGCAGATGCGCCTGGTGACGGACCATGCATCGGTGTTCCTCTGCCAGGTCGATCGCGAGCACCGCTATAGGTTTGCCAACCGGGCCTATGCGGCGCGTTACGACCGCGTGCCGGAGGAACTGCTCGGCAAACATATTACTGAAATCATTGGCGAGGAAAGCTACCGGTTGGCCCGGTCTCGGATCGACTCGGCGTTTGCGGGCCAGCGGGAGGAATTTGATCTCGAACTGCCGTACCGCTCCCTGGGCTTGCGGAAGATCCACGCAGTGTACGAGCCGGAGCGGGCCGTGGACGGGCAGGTGGTGGGATTGGTGATCGTGCTGAGCGACATGACCGAGCAGCGGAAACATGAGGAGGACCTGGCCGCTGCGCGCGACAAGGCCGTGGCCGCCTCCCGCGCCAAGGATGATTTTCTGGCCGCGTTGTCCCATGAACTGCGCACGCCCCTGAACCCCGTGCTCCTGCTGGCCAGCGATGCCGCGGTTGATGATCGACTGGCCCCGGAAGTCCGCGCCGATTTTGAGATTATCCGGAAGAATGTGGAGTTGGAGGCACGACTGATTGACGACCTGCTCGACCTGACCCGGATCACGCGGGGCAAACTTGCGCTGGAACTGCGGCAGGTGGATGCGCATACGATCATCCGCGACACCCTGGATACGGTGAGCACGGAACTGGCCGCTAAAAAAATCACGGTGATCCTGCAGTTGAATTCAGCCTTTACGGAGATTCGCGGTGATGCGGTCCGTCTGCAGCAGGTCCTGTGGAATGTGCTGAAGAACGCCGTGAAGTTCACGCCCCAGGGCGGGTGCCTGACGGTGGCGACGGACTATGCGACCGAGCGCCGCCTACTCGTCATCCGGATTACGGATACGGGCATCGGCATGGTGCCCGATGAGCTGAACCGCGTGTTCGAGGCTTTCGCGCAAGGCGATCATGCGGACGGTGGCGGCTCTCACCGCTTCGGGGGACTCGGCCTGGGGCTCGCGATCACGCGGCGCATCGTTGAGCTGCATCAGGGCCAGATTAACGCCACGAGCGAAGGCCGGGACCGGGGTTGCACTTTCATCATCGAGCTTCCGGGGGTGAAGGCCGACCTGGCTTCCGCGAGCCCAGAAGCATCCCTGAATTTACCCGCGCCCGCCAAGGCCCCGCTGTCCTCAACCCCCCCGGCCCGCCAGTTGGTGTTGTTGCTCGTCGAGGATCACGCTCCGACGCGCATCGCGTTGGAAGCCCTGCTGAAGCGGCGCAACTTTCAAGTTTTTTCCGCGGGTTCCGTGGGCGAGGCGCAGGCCATCGCCGGGCGCGAAAAAATCGACGTTGTGATCTCGGACATTGGGCTGCCCGACGGCTCAGGCTTCGAGCTGATGACGGAGCTCCGTGACCGCTACGGGCTCAAGGGCATCGCACTCACGGGTTACGGGATGGAGAGCGACTTGATCCGCAGCCACGCCGCCGGCTTCGTAAATCACCTGACCAAACCGGTGAAGATGCAATCGCTCGACGAGGCACTGGCGTCGTTGGCGGCCACGACTTGAACGACGATAGGTTCCAAAGTGCCCAGTGGACGGCCCGCCCCGGAAGACGGAAGGGAAGATCTGAGTGGTTGAGGGAGGGGTTTCCCAGCCGCGGATTTGGCGATGGTCATCCTGAGCTTCGCGAATCATCCCGTGAGACTCCGCAGCGGCCTTCGACGGTAACCAACTGGATTCCTCACTTCGTTCTGAATGACCAGCCAGACTTGAAGACTCCGTACCCTCAGGAGGGCGCGAGGCGGGCGTGGCCGACGGCCCAAAAATTTTGGCCGCGGAGTTTGGCCGTGTAGAGCAGCGTCAACGTCCCATCATCCTCGGCGATCAGGCCGAGCGCCGTGCGCAGATCTTCCGACCACTGGGCCGGACCATCGGGCGGCTGCACGGCGAGGTCGCAGCCCTTGGGCCAGTGGATGCCGTCGGTGGAAATTGAGAGGCCGACGTGGCGCGGCTCGGCGATGTAGGTATCGCCCGCGGCGCAGTTTTCGTAAACCGCGGCATAGGCTGCGCCGATTCTGGTCACGAGCGGATTTTCGATGAAGGCCGGCTCGATTGGCGAGGGATTGAGTCCGGCGCAGCGGGTCCACGGGCCGGCTAGCGCGGGGGCTTCGGCCAGGCCGACGAGCCACGGGCCGGGCGGCCAGTGTTGGTGACTGCCGTAAAAGGCGAACCACTTGGCGCCCACCCGCCACGGATAAAATGAGTCGGTGCCCTGTTGGCCTTCCCACGGCTGTGAGTCGGAATCGGGCTGCAGAATGATGGCGTCGTCGCGATAGGGTCCGCCGATGCCGCCGCGGCCGGGGGTCGCGGAGAAGGCACGCCAGATTTGCCCGTGCATGTGCAGGCCCTCGCGGTCGCCTTGGCCAGGCCGGTAGGCGACGTAGAAAAGGTTCCAGCGATCCTCGGCGTCGTTGAAGACCGCCATCGGCGCCCAGAGTGAGAAACGGTTGTCGCCGGGGATAAGGGTTCCGTCGGTTTCGTAAAGCGTGCCGACGCGGTGCCAGTCTTGCGCGTTGGGACTCGACCAGTGGCCCAACCGCATTTTCACCCAGAACGGGTCGCCGGCCATTTCAGCGGTGAAGAGGTGGTAAACGCCGGCCTCCTTGACGACACAGCCGCCCTCGAAGCCGTATTTGTTGCCGTCGAGATCGGCATGCTCGGGGCCGATTACGGGGGCGACGGGTGAGTCACAAAGTTGAAATCCGAGAGGAGACATGGGAGTTTAAAGATTAAGCGAACTGAGGCCAGACGGGCCAAGCCTACGACCCAGAATTTTTTGAATGAGCGCAATAGAACCGAACTGACTGCGGCCGCTGCCCGCTCACGCGCGGCGCGACGAGCCGGCGGCCTCCAACAGCTCGATTTGCAGGATCAGGCTGCGGGGAAGGTGAAACGGGTCCTTCACCGGCAACGCGACCACGTTCTGCAGCGGCACCAGCGAACGATCCAGCTTCTGCCGCCATTCTCCATTCTCCCAATCGACGTAGTGATCGAGGCACAGCCGCCAAAGCTTTTCGTACCAATCGAGGAAGACCGGCCGGCCGGTTTGAATGGCACCGAGGAGCGTCACATACAGGGCCTCCGTTTGAGGCCACCACAACTTGGTGTCGGCGAAATTCCAGCCCACCGGGGTCCGACCATCAGCATCGATCGCCAGGAGGAGCCCGCCCCCGTGAGCGGCATCCCAACCGGCGTCCAAATGACGCAGGGTCAGTCGCAGCATCTCATCGCGCCCGGGTGACGTGCTGCCAGTCAGCTCGGCCACGTGGATTTGGAACCACATGTCCTCGACCACATGACCGGGCACGATGGCGTTTCCCTGCGGACCGGGGAAACGACTGCCATCGGCGTGGACGAATTCGAAAATGAGATCGCGGTCGCGACGATAGAAATCGCGGAAGATTTCCGCGGCCAGCGAAGCGGCCGCGGCGAGATAACGTTCACTCTCCACGACGTGCCCCAGTTCCGCCAGGACGAGCGACCACATCATCGGGATGCCGTGGGGTTTGGCCCCGGCCGGAATCGGGTAGGGGAAATGGGGGATGGCATCGTGCGGGCCGGCCAGTTTGCGCAGGGCGGCATCGGCGGTCTGGCAGGCGAGTTGGAGGGTTTCGGGATCCCGGGTGGCTTGGTATAATTCCACCAGACCATACACGGCGAAGGCATCCGTGTAGATGCTCTCGCACCCGCGCAGGACCGTTCCGTTCCGGGCAACGGTCAGCACCCAACCTTCGGCGCGATCATCCCACCCGTTTTTGACGCAAAAAGCCGCGATTTCCTTCGCGGAGCGCAACCAGCGCGGATCGGGGTCGATCCGGTTGTGGATGCGGCTGAATACCCAGACGGCCCGCCACTGGCTCCATAGCCATTTGTCGGTGCTGAGGATCCTGCCGGTATCGTCGACGCAGGTGTTGAATCCGCCCAACTCGTCGACGCCATGTTTTTCCCAAAACGGCATCACGTGGCCAAACAAATGCGCGCGCAGCCATTGCGCCATCGGTGGGCGCTCGCCCTGACGAAGCTGCCGCAGAGCCGCCTCGCATGTGCGCTTGGATTCAAGGGCGCTCCGCAGTCCAGCGTCGGAAGCTTGATCGGGTGGGTTCATGGGGCCGGAGGCGAATCGTCAGCGCACGGAAGTCATCTCCTGCCTTCGATCACCACAGGTCTTCGCCGCGATCGAGGACTCCGCTGACGGCGGCTTCCCACGCCGCGGGATCACGCCGTTTCAGGATTTCTCCGGCGGTGGCGAAGGAGTAAAACGCCATGCCCGAGGCGAAATCATTCGCGTACAGTCCATAGTAAAGCTTGCCGGCATTGGTGGCCATGAACCGGAGTTGCTTGGCGGCGATGGGCTCGAGCCAGGCCAGGGTTTCGGCGCGGGCTGAGGCCTCGAGCAGCAGTCCGGCGGACAGCGGTTCGTAGCAGCGGAAGTGGTCGTTGACCGGATGTTCAAAGCTGCCGTCCGCCATCTGGTTCTGATGGAACCAGTCGGCGAATTCGTCGAAGCGCGCCACGAGTCGGGACCAGATCGTGTCGCCGCCAGTCTGGGTGGTCGCGGCCAGGGCGCCATGCACCTGGTTCGGAGCCTGGGCGGGAATGATGGCCTCGGGTTCGGCCTTGGGGCTGAACTGAATGACATGGCGCAACGGCACCATGAGGCGCTGTTTCATCTCGGCGCTGTTCAAGGCGGCGACGAGCCCCTCGGAGGTGTAAAGCAGGACCTGCTGGGGCGCGCTCTTGGACCATTCCTCCCAGAGAGTGTGCTTGTAGTCGTAGGTGCTGATGTATTCCACCAGCGGCACGGCCGCGTCGTAATATTTTTTCTCTCCGGTCAGCTCGGCGTAGCGGATGAGCGTCGTGGCGAAGAGTGCATCGGCGCACCAGTACTCCTCCATGCCGGGCGGGTTGACCTGGTGGTTGAGCACGCCGACGCCCATCACGCCCTTGCTGGTCAGGTAGTTTTTCAGGCAGTGGTCGATGAAACGCTTCACGCTGGCGAGCACCTCCGGATTTTCCGGCAAATGCGGGAAACGGCGGACCGCCTCCAGCATGCCGTTGGCCGAGGAGGCGTTGTCGGCAACGCACGAGCAGTTGACCATGCCCTTGGCGTCGAGGTTGTAGCCGTAGCCCATGTCGAGCATGTCGGGATAATGCACGCCCTGGTACTGCATCATGCGCTTGTTGAAGCGGCGGCAGACGGCCGTCATGCGGGCGTCGCCCATGAGGTCCATGGCGCGAGCGGCGCCGATGACGACGTAGGATTCCTCAAAGCACGCCTGCATCGGATGGGCCATGCCCGGGCTCGCGATGATGTGATGGGAGAAATAATTCCAGAGCTTGACCAGCCCGCGGGCGGTGATGGTGGGATCGAGTTGCATGGGTAAAAGGGGAGGGGAGAGTTCCGGTCGTGGGATGCCGGAGCTGGTTAGTGAATGAGGGGCGAGACTGGCAGGGGATTGATGATCTTAGAAATGCACCGGCAGGGCCGTCATTCGTCGAGACGGTCGTGCAGAAAAGGGGTGAAAGCAGTCTCTTGGTGGTTGATCGGGTGGAGTCGAAGGGGACGCCACCACGCGAAAGGAATGCGCGGCGGCAAGCAACCCGGTATCCCGGGCCAGTTATACTACATGTAGATTCAGGCCCACGCGCCTTGCCCTCCGTGGTCGCTCTTTGCTTGGCGCCGGTCGTGGCAACAGTCCGACCCGACGTAGGGGCGCAGTCTTGCTTCGGCGGGATCCGTTCGCTCGCGGCCTTCTCCGAGCCCACACAGGAGAGCCTCGCCATTACGATCAAACCCGAAAGCGCGCCGGCGCTGGTTGCGGGGCCGAGCACGTGATAGGCGCCTTTTCTCCAGCTGCGATCTCCCCGCTTCGATCCCAGCCGCGTCCGCACGGCTAACCTTATTTCTTGCACCATCGAGCCAACCCAGTGCCCTCCAATTTTGCCGTCATCAAACCAGGATCACGGACCACCTACTTTGACCGTTATTCCGGAAGCCGCCAAACAGGGCTTACGCTGGCCGCGTATGCCGATTTTGGGTTTCCTGCGTCCTGTCATTGCGAGGAGCGCAGCGACGCGGCAATCCATCTATAATTTCCCATCTCTGGCTCTGCCTTGTTTCGTTCCGCGTTTGGGGCAATCCGGCCAAATGCAAAGCCGATGTGAATTTCAGTGAAGCTTTGTAAAATGCATCGTCTCAGCCTTCTCCCAAACCTACCGTAGGCGATGATCAAACTCCTCATCATCGCGGTGGCGGTTCTCATCCTGTTTGGCGTGGTCGCCGCAATTCTAAAAGCCAAAATGGCAGCCGCACCAGCTGCGGCGAAACAAGACGCCTACTATCTTCGAAAGACCCTGTTTACCCCGGCCGAGCGATCCCTCCTTGGCGTGCTCGAGCCCATGTTGCCCATAGATGTACGAGTTTTCGGCAAGGTGCGGCTTGAAGACATCATCGGAGTGAAAAAGGGCTTGGGGCGAGGCCAGGCCCAAGCCGCTCGCAACCGCATCAATCGCAAACACGTCGACTTCCTGCTCGTCACCGTAAGCGACCTAAGGCCAATCGTCGGCATCGAACTCGACGACGCCTCCCACGAGGAAGAAAACCGTCAGGAACGCGACGCCTTCGTCGATTCCGCATTCTCTAGCGCAGGATTGCCCCTGATTCATATCCCTGCCCAGCGCACCTACAGCCCCGCTGAGCTCAGAACGAAGCTCGGAGCAGTTTTTAACTGAAAGAAAGGGGCCGAACACCTCAGACTTTACCTTTTACCTAGGACGAGGAAGGCAAGTCGCGACCCAAGCTCAAGGTGGCTCGTTTAGATCAGACGATAAAAGATAACGCGTCATGTGGGCTGGCGCTCGGCCTCCCTTGCCTTCGGCGCGGCGGCGCTCAGGCTCTCGTGCGAACCACTCGCCATGGGCCCTAAGAAAATCGTCAAAGTCGGTCTCGTCATCTGTGTTCTCATCGCCGTGGTTGGAGTCGCGATCTCTTTCCTCTTCATGCGGTGATATTGCCTGAAAGCGTGATCGAGAGGGTCAGAGCGTGATCGAGAGGGTCAGCGTATGTGGTCTGTGGTCGACCCATCGCTTTCCGTCTCCTTGCCGGCGGTTCGCCGGCGCCAGGTGCTCAGCTTGCGACTCACCTCGTCCCGCACGCCCAGGTGCAGCTGCGCACCCAGCCACCGGTTCGTCACCGTGGTCCGCGCCCGGAGCACGCAAGCCAGCCGCAATTTCCATTCCACGGATTTTCCCGTGGACGCGAGGTCGGCGGTGCCGCGCCCGATCTTGATCAGTTCCTCGGCAAGAAGCTCCGCCCAGCGCGCCTCCCTTGCCGCCTGCAAGTCGCTGGTCCTTTCCAGGCCGCGGGTCGCCAACCCCCGATGCGCTTCCATCATGGCCTGAGCAAATTGTTGCGTCCCGATGATCCACCCTTTCGACATGGACTCGAAGCGCAGTCGTTTGCGGGCCGGCTCGTCCTCCGCGAGCCAAGCCAGATAAGCCAGATACAAGCGCATACCCGCTCCGGTGCGCCTAAGGCCACCTGCGTGCACGAGTGCGGGTTGTCCATCATACCAGGCGGATGCACCCGAACCCTGGCTTAACCAGCGCAGGCTCGTCCATCGGTACCGCGCCAAGGTGGGCACGTCGCAAAGGCCGGCCCGCACCGGATTCAGGTGAATGTAGTGGCAGAGGGGACCCAGCCCCTCGTTCGCTTCAACGATGAAGCTCTTGTACCGGCCCTGGAAGACATGCCCCCGTTCTTGCCGGAACTGGTTGAACCGGGTCGCAAAGGTGCCTAGCAGCCAATGCATCCCATCGACGAGGTTCGAGTCGGGCGTGGAAATGGCCAGGTGGTAGTGATTCGACATGATGCACCAGGCATGAATTCGCCAGCCCGTGCGGACGCAGGCCTCCCCGAGGCAACGCAGGAACGCCTCCTTGGTGCGATCCGACCGAAAAACGGCCGAGCGGTAGTTGCCCCGGCTGAGCACGTGATAAACGCCTCCCACTGATTCCATGCGCAACGGTCGGGCCATGAAACCGAACCTATCTTTCAGTGGCAGCGAGCCAAGCCGGGGTCCTGCAATTTAGCCGTTATCAAACGAGGACCACAGACCACATACGCTGACCCCATATTCCGAGACCCCAACGTTCCGCTGGTGACAATCGGAATCCCTTATATCCTTGAATTTATTAAATCTGCCGCGCTATCTGCCGTCATGCTTCTGGCGCCACCGGTCGTGTGCAGATCCGACGAGACGCAAGACAAGCCGGATCAATTACGTTGGTTCAAGGAGGAGGTTTACCCGCACGAATATTCGCTCCGTCTGTATCTTCGCGGCAGGTTTCCGGACGTGCGTGATGTCGACGATGTAGTCCAGGAGACGTTCCTCCGGACGTGGACGGCCGGCACGACTCAGAGTATTCGTTCAGTGAAGGGATTTCTTTTTACGGTAGCGCGACGTTTGGCGCTAGATCTCATTCGTACCGAACGTCGTTCACCTATTTGCGCGGTCTCCGACCTTCGAGAGGTGCTCACGGTGAGTACGGAGCCCAACGCGGCCGATGCGACTACGATGGCGCAAGAAGCGGAGTTGCTTGTCGATGCCATCGAGTCTTTGCCGAGACGCTGCCGGGAGATATTTTTGCTGCGAAAAATCGAGGGCATTTCACAACGGGAGATTGCGACCCGGCTTGGATTGTCGGAACAGACCGTGCAGGTTCAATCCGCCCGGGGCATGCGCCGCTGCGAGATTTATATTCGACGCCGTTTAAATCTTAAATGAAAACGTCGAACGATCGTTTCTCATTTCGGGGTTCGGCCCGCGCGGCAGAGGTGATCGCCTCTGAGTGGCTTGTAAGACAAGGGGAGGGGCTGGATCCGACTGAACAGCGTGAGTTTGACCGTTGGCTCGCGGCTGATCCGAGCCACACTCAAGCGTTCAACCGACTCAACGCGACGGAAGCGTTGTTTGAACGTGCCAAACAAAAGGGGCTGACCGACACAGTTCTCGAGCGCTACCACGCGCGGGTCCGCAAGCGCCGGGCGTTTGGTCTCAAATTGTCGGTCGTCCTCGTAATCGGAACGCTGGCGCTGCCGACCTTTTTGTGGCGGGACAGATTATTTAACCAAGGAGCGCTTTTTCCTCGCTCCAACACGATTGCGTTCGAACCGATCCGACGCCTCCCCGACGGGACAGTGGCTGAGCTCAAGACCAATGCGGAAATTTCGGTGAATTATTCTCCGACGGTCCGGCGCGTGCGACTGCTTAGAGGCGAAGCCCATTTCCTCGTCGAGAAAGATCCTTCACGCCCCTTTGTCGTCGAAGTCGGTGCGCTTGGCGTGCGGGCGGTCGGCACAAGCTTCGCGGTTAGTCTACGCCCGGATTCCGTTGACGTCGTGGTCACGGAAGGTCGCGTCGCAGTCGACAAACGGGTTAACGACCGGGATTCCCCAGTTCCGGGGGGGATTGCGATTGCCAACGGTCATGCGGTCCCCGCATCGGGAGCGACCACGTTGGCTTTAGTTGACGCAGGCCATGAGCTCAGCGTTGCCACCGACCAGCCCGATTTCCCTTCGAAATGGAATGCAATGACGGAAGCGCAAATCAAAGCGCGTCTTGACTGGCGATTGCTTCGCGTGAAATTCAGGGGCATGCCGCTCGGCGAGGCGGTTGCTCTGATCAATCGCGCCAATGGCTTCCAGATTGTCCTCGCCGATGATTCAATCCGAAAGCTTCGTATCAGTGGCATTTTCGATACGCATAATCCCGAAGGATTCGCGCGCATTCTTGCCGCGACTTTCGACCTGCGCGCCGAGTCATTTGGAACGAAGGAAATTGTCCTGCGCATGGGCACCGTTACGGAAATTCGGTAGTTCTGGCAATCGGGAGTTGTGCCGGTTGGGCGAGAGATTGCGGGCACTTCGCGATTTCTTCGGCGATCACTAATATTTGTGTAACAGATTGTCGCGTTTGCGGCGTCCTTTAGAACTGCGCCCAATCGACTTAATCGGTTGGTTCACCCCTGTCCTTTGTGCTTACCCCCAGCAATGCATACCCCTCCCCGCCTTTTTCCGCGACTGTTCGCGTTCGCCTGTTCGCTCCTCCTGGTCAACGCCCTGTCCTTCCAATGGGCGCAAGGGGCAGACACTGTTGCCGCCAAGCAGTTTGACCTGCCTGCGGGCGCCGCCGCCGAAACATTAAAAACCTTCTCCGAACAAGCCGGAGTTCAGGTGTTGTATCCCGCCGACGGGGTGGGCGACGTCACGACTAATGCCGTGCAGGGACTGATGCTTCCCCAAACCGCGCTGCAGCAGATGGTCGCGGGTACGGTGCTAACGGTGGTTTACGACGCCAAGACGGGTGCCTTCGGCGTGCGTCGAAAAACGTCTCAACCTGGCTCCGAAAAAAACGACGATAACCGGCTCCCCAAAGACAGCGTGGTCCTAGGGGCACCGGCGGCAGAGGTAACCAACGGACGGGTAGCCGGAGACGCCATCGTGCGGCTCTCGCCATTTGAAGTTTCGGGCCATGGCGACAAGGGATACCTTGCGGCGAATTCGGTTTCAGCCTCGCGCATCAATACCCCGATCAAGGACCTCCCGTTTGCCATCAGTGCGTTCACCACGCAGTTCATCCACGACATCGGGGCGGAAAAGCTTCTCGATATCGTGAGCTATTCACCGGGCGTGAAGAGCGCTGTGATCAACGTCCAGCTCGGCGACGCGACATTCACCATTCGCGGTTTTCCCCAGGCTCCGCAGCGCAACGGTTTTTACAATACGCCCCTCGCCAATAATTTCGTCGACCCGCAGGTCGTCGAGCGCGTGGAGGTGGTCAAGGGCCCGGCTTCGCTGCTCTACGGACAAGTTTCTCCCGGCGGCACGGTTAACTATATCACGAAATCTCCCAAACCAACCGCGTTTGCTCAGCTCAGCGGCGAAGTCGGTAGCTATAACTATTCGCGCGAGACGGTTGACCTGAACCAGCCGCTGATCGGGCAGAGTCTGCTCTTCCGTGTGAATGCGTCGTACGAACGCGGCTCGCGATACTACGACCGCGCGGACAGCGACACGCGCATGATCGCTCCGGTACTCACTTGGAATATCTCGCCCGCCCTCTCCGTACGATTGGACTACCAGTGGTATAGTCGGAATGAGCATGCGCCCCGCCAGTACCTTCCCCCAAGCGAGATCGCGACTCCCGCCAGCATCGTCAACGCGCTTTACGGCGCGGGCTTCCCGTCACCGGCCGCCGCCCTGGTGAATAAAACCGGCCCGGGATTCGTTGCTGGGTATGCGGACGCTTCAGATCCAGGATTCATGGGCCTCTATCCCCTCTTGCCCCACAATTTCAACTTTGCCGCCGCAACTGACTCCCGCACAACGGCGCTTCAATCGTTGCACACCGAAATCGACACGAAACTTGGAGAAAATTGGACTGCGCGATTCAATTTCGCGCATGATCGTCCACATATCATCCTGACCGCGACGGGCGTGGCCAATCTCTTCCTCCCGCCGCCAAATTCGCTCGTCTACACCAACGGCCTTTGGAGCGTTGCGCCGAGCTGGTCGGCCATGACCACCGCGCAGCAGACCGCCGCCACCTTGGCCTTCGCCGAGCAGGCAGTGAACAACCTTGGCTTACTTGTCACCTCCCAGAATGGCACCCCTGGTCCAGCGATTATAAATCGTCCGCCTCGGGTTCAAGAACGCTTTGGGCAAGGCACCACCTATCAGGCCGAGGCGGTGGGTCACTACGATATTGGTGGCATCGTCTTCAAACCGCTGATGGGCGTGCTGTATGACGATAGCTATGATCAAACGCGCAACTACCAGAACGCTGGCAAGGCCGGATCACCGGCGTTTCGTTCGTGGGATATCAATCCCAGCAGTCCTTCCTATTTCATTGATCCAAACACCCCGAGTTACGAGGCCGGCAGTCTGACGGTAAGGAATGCCTACACGTCCTCGCACACCAGCGACCAAGCCGCCTATTTCGTGCTAAACGCTAATTTATTCCACGAGAGGCTGATCTTGATTGGCGGCCTGCGTTACAATCAGTCGGAGTCGCAAACCACGAACTACAATGCTGCCCAACCCGTGGGCCAAGGGCTGAAGGCGCAGTTCACGACTCCGCAAGCGGGCATCGGTTTTAAGATCAGTCCTGATCTGCTGCTCTATTCATCGTACAGCAAATCGTATACGCTGCCAAGCCAGCCATTTTTGACCACCGTCGGCAGTGTCAATGGCGTGACGGTTGCCGTGCCCACTTCTCCCACTGAGCCGACCATCGGCGAGGGGTTTGAGACTGGCATCAAGACCAATTTCCTCAACGGGCGCATCGCCTCAACAGTGTCGATATATCAAATCGAACAAACGAAGGTCGTGCAGTCGCTCAATCAGACGATCAGCGGAATCGGCGTGCAAATCTTCGTCCAAGGTGAAGTCATCCGGGCTCGGGGTGTTGAAGCGGAGCTCACCTGGTCTCCTCTGGACAACTTGCAGGTCTACGCGAGTGCGGCCGAGGAGGATATCCGTATCGTTCAAGAGCCCTTCGGCCTGTCGTATTATCTCGGCCAGATTCCTAATTCCACCGCGAAGACAATGGGTAACCTCTGGATGCGCTACGCTGTCCCCGAGAATTTAGTGAAAGGAGTCTGGATCGGAGGCGGGTTTCAATACACTGGACGCTCGGCCGGTGATCCACGCAACGTCGAATACTTCGTACCAGGCTACACGCTGCTGAATGCCGCCTTGGGGTACGACTGGATGTGGGGCCGCACGGGCATGAGTGCCATGGTGAATTTCAAAAACATAGCTGGAACGTTTTATAAACAGACCACCGGTTCGGCCGGTGATCCTCGCCGCGTGAGCCTCACCGTCACGGCAAAATTCTAATGCCGACGCGCGCCCTTCGACCGACGTTGATTTTGGCCGTCTTGGTGACGGTTGCACCGTTCGCTTACGCAAATGCGAAGCATGTGGTGGTGATTGTATGGGACGGGATGCGGCCTGATTTTGTCAGCGAGCGCCTCACCCCTGTGCTCTACAAGCTGGCTCATCGCGGGGTGTTTTTCCAAAATCACCACTCGTCATTTGTGACGTCGACGGAAGTGAACGGAGCTGTCTTCGGCACCGGAACTTACCCGGGCCATAGCGGCCTTATTGCCAATATCGAGTATCGGCCCGCCATCGATCCCACGCGCATCCTCGAGATGGAAAGTACTGCGGTAGTGGGAAAGGGTGACGACGTTTCGGGTGGCCGATACTTGGCAACGCCAACCGTGGCGGAAATTCTCCGCGAACAAACGCCCCCGCTTCGCTCGGTCATTGCGGGCGCGAAGGCCGTCGCGATCCTCCTCGACCGTAGCCGGCGGCGCCCTGAGGGCGGCTTGCCCGTCTTGGTTGAGGGGCAAACGTATCCTTCCGCTGCAAAGGTGGCCCTGACGTCAAGACTCGGGGAATTTCCCGCTGTCGGGGAGACCAAAGCGGCGCGCGATACTTGGACCACCCGCGCGATGATCGAAGAATACTGGCACGACGGGATTCCCCCTTACTCTCACCTTTGGCTTGCAGAGCCCGATTGGTCGCAGCACCACACGGGACCTGGTAGTGCGACTTCGCTGAGCGGAATCGCGGAATGCGATCAGCAACTGGGACGAATCATCAAAGAGCTCACTCGTCAGCAGTCGCTGAGCGACACGGATGTGCTGGTCGTTTCCGACCACGGTTTCTCCACCATCGGTCGTACGGTTGACTTGGCTGTCGATCTTTCGAAGGCAGGTCTGACCACGGCCCGCGCCTATGCCGAAACACCAGCCGTCGGCACGATTTTGGTGGCGGGGTTGGGAGCTTCCGCAAGTCTCTACGTCGCAGGTCATGATCCGAGTGCCATCCGGCGCGCAGTTAGCTTCCTTCAAACCCAGGATTATACCGGGGTAATTTTTACGCGGGATGGAATCAATGGCACCTTTCCCTTCTCGCTTGCCAAAATCGATTCGAAGACTGCGCCAGATATCTTGGTTTCGTTAAAGTGGACGCGCGACGAGAGTTCGACTGGAACACCCGGTTTGGAGGGTTCGGAGCAAGGCGCCGGCCGCAAAGTCGGCGAAGGCACACATGCCGGGCTTAGCCCGTACGATCTGCACAACACCCTCGTCGCCGCGGGTCCTGACTTCCGCACGGGGATGAGCGACACGCTGGCGTCAGGCAATGTCGATGTCGCTCCGACTGTCCTCTGGATCTTAGGCGTAAAGCCTGCCCAGCCCATGGATGGACGCGTGTTGACGGAGGCTCTTACCATTGCGGGACCACCCGTTGGTAACGCGGTGAAACACCGCGCTGAAGCCGATGCAAAAGAACCAACTGGCACCTGGGAACAATATCTTGAGACCACCGAGGTAAATGGCGTGCGCTACTTCGATGCCGGCAACGGCGCGCTCAAACGGAAATAGTCTCTCAATACTCTCACAGCCTCAACCTCATCATCAAATTCCATCCATGAAAAATCCGCCTTGCAATCTTCCCGTCCTATTCCTCGTTCTCTGCCTCGGCAGCGTCTCTACGCTGGCCGCAGATCCGAACGGTAAGGCGGCCACCAACAAGATCTATGCGCAGAAGCTCGTGAATGACGTGGTGGGCCGGCATGTCGATTTGCTGATTCTCGGTCTCCATGGCATTCCGCCCGCCGCAAAGGACGAAGTAATGATCGCTGGGAACATCGATCACATCGGAAATGCGGATTCGACGTCCGATATTGCAGCCGCCACGAAGCACATGACCTTAATGGAGCCAAAGGCGCCGGAGAAATTCGAAATCACCGTGCCAATGAGAGACGTGCACGATAATTATATCGGCGCCATCGTGATGATTTTCAAACGCGCGCCCAACGAGCCGGAGGCGGCCATCTACATGAAGGCGCTCGGAATCCAAAATGAACTTGCGCGGAAGATTCCATCCTATGCCGCGCTATTTGATCCCAACTGACAACCCACGCAGAGATTAGCCAGCGCCATCACCTGCGGAGCGGGTTTCGCCTGACTCCGAAGTGAGTTCTTCGACCAAGGTGAGGCGTCTGGCATTGGGAACGCCCGCCGTAAAATGCCCGAGTATTCTGTGACAGAACTGCTTTGACCGCGCTTTGGGCATCTGAAATGCGTTCTCTGCGCCGACGTGATAATCTGCAGCAGGAATCGCGTCCAGGCGGCGAAAATGTCAGGGCGGAATTTAGACCAGTCGCGGTTTGCAGCTTTTTCAATGCAAGGAAAGCTTCCTCGCGTGTTTTGGTAATTCCGGCGAGGATTTTCCGGTCCGCCTAGTGGTCAACGAGACGTGCACCAATCGCTTGGACGTCGTGTTCTCCTTCCCTCCGGTTCGCGCTGACACACGCTGAAAGCGAACCCGAAATGGCGGGAGACTCGGTGGCCAAGCTCCGCCACGAACGCTCATGGGGGACTCAACCCGGGGGCTGCACTTCGCGATTTAGGAGGACTAAGCCGAGCCGCTTACGTCGTTAGTTCGGTTAGCCATTTGTCAAAGTCGTCGGGGTTTTACTGAATACGGCATGGGCTATTCATGTTTCTGGACGTTCCAAGCCAGCAGGGCGAGAAGGAGCGAGCCGATTGCAGCGGCGATCCAAAAATTAAACACCGGACCGAAATTATAGACGCTGTGACCGGCCGCCACG
>JBDTJA010000267.1:0-5971 GCA_039936075.1 Opitutaceae bacterium
CGGTGGGCCGTCTGGAGCACAGCGAACTGGCCTACAACGCCGCGGCGGTGCAGGTGATGCGCGAGGCCGGCGTGCCGCTTGACGACCTGCACGCGCTGGTCGTCGCCCACCCGAATTTCCAGCTGCCGAAGAACGTGCATTTCACCCCGGAAGGCTATGCCGCGCTCGCCGACCAGGTGACCGCAATCATCGTGCCCCTCCTGCCCGCTGACCCACTCCACCCATGACCGCTGTTGTGCAATCCCAACCGACCATCCTCGCCACGGCCGTCGTGCCTTGGAACGAACGCTTCGAGTTCCAGGAGGATATTTTCCGCCGCCAGGTTCAAACCCTCGCGCGCGATCTCACGCGCGACCTCTATGTCTTCGGCACGGCGGGCGAAGGTTATGCCGTCACGGAGCGGCAGTTCGACCAGATCACCCGCGTTTTCTGGGAGAGTGCGCAGGAGAGCAAGGTCAACCCGATGGTCGGGCTGATCTCGCTGTCGTTGCCCACGATCATCGACCGCATCCAGCGCTGCCGCGTCCTGGGTTTCCGGCGGTTCCAACTCTCGCTGCCGTCCTGGGGCGCCCTGAATGACGGGGAAGTCGACCGCTTTTTCGCGGAAACCTGCGGCCGGTTCCCCGACTGCGAGTTCCACCATTACAATCTGATGCGCACGAAGCGTCTGCTGACCTCGGTTGAATACCGGCGGCTGGCGACGGCGCACCCGAACTTCATTGCGGTGAAGAACAGCACCACAGATCCGGCAGTGCTGGCCGATCTCATGACCATGACGCCGCGCCTGCGGTTCTACATCACGGAGTTTGGCTACGCCATCGCCCGTAAGACCCACGACCTCGGCCTCCTGATCTCGCTGGCCACTATCAATCCGGAGCGCGCCAAGCGCTTCGTGGCCGGGACCGACGCCCAGCGCGTGGCCGACCTGGAGGAACTCAAGGCGGTGATCGCGGGGCTCAAAGCGGCCGGCGACAAGTTCCACATCGACGGCGCCTACGACAAGATGCTCTACCGCATGACTGATCCGACCTTCCCGCTGCGTCTCCTGCCGCCCTACGCCAGCGCGTCTGACGCTGACTTCGAGGTCTTCAAGGCGGCCGTGCCCGCTGGCTGGCGCCGCACCTGAACCTGATCCTGTAGGAACCATGTCGCCGGTTTAAAAACCAGCCGGCCTTCATTGCCGGATTCACCTTCGACCTCAGCGGCATCTCGACTGGTCTTCGCAAGTTCCATGAGTGTCCTTTTTCATGAAAAGAGGCCATTAATATTTATCCAAAAAAATTTTACGACGACGCGAGCATGTCCTCAGCATACATTTCAAATTCTTAACAAGACGCGCAAGCTGAGGTTGCCCAGTTGACCGGACAACCTGGATCATGAGGCGCACTAAGTTTGTTATCAGCTCGTTCGAAAATCGGAATGGAACCACCTCGGGGCGCGTGGGCGGCTATTTCAATGCCTCCGGCCGGACCAGGTGTCAGTCACGTTCCTCTGTTTCGTGCAGTTCCGCCATGCTCGATTGGCTCATTCATAGGACGTAGAGATACTCTCGAGGCGGGATTTACGGCAAGCCCGCTTCGCGACGGTAACGGCCCGGTGGCATGCCGAAGTGGCGGCGGAATAGCCGTGAAAAGTAATAGATATCGGGACAGCCCACGGCGGCTGCGATGGCCTTGAGCGGGAGATTCCCGCTATGGAGAAGCCGGGCCGCCTCCTCCATCCTTGTCTGGAGTAGAAACCGATGGGGAGGTAAGCCGGTATTCTTCCGAAAGAGACGATGGAAGTGTGGCGTGGAATATCCCAAGCGCTGCGCCTCGGCCGTCAGTTCCCATGACTCGCCAGGCTTTTGCCGGATGTCGTGCACGAGCCCCTGCAGTCGCCGATCACGCGTGAATTCCGGCGGCAGGGTCACCGGCTCGGCGAGTTGTAAGAGCAGGTCCTCCAAGTTGTGCACTCGTCGCTGCGCCGCCGAGCTTGCCTCTACCGGTGGTCCAATCACGGCCTGGAACGTGCGCACGAATCGCACGGGATCGTAAATAGGGGCCCACAACCTTCGCGAAGCGACTGGCAACAGTCCTTCCCGGCGGTAATCATCCGCTCGCGGTCCTCGGAAGCAGATGAAATAGTGATCCCACGACGGTCCTTCCTGGATGCCATATTGGAAATGTGGTCCGGGGAAAGTCCACCACGCTACCGGTGCGCGCAAAGCGATGAACCGGTTCTGGCCGGTGCGCCACTTTAGTTGCCCACGGTGCGCATAGTTGAGACAGTAGTAGTCAGGGAAGACCTTGTCGACCCACGCGGTGCACCGCGGCATGTGGGCGCCGTTGATCCATTCGATGCCAGCGAAGAAACCCATGATAAAAACGTACAATAGGATGATTGAAACCTCCATTGTAATTTATCCCATTTACAGCTACTTTTGGAGAGGTGCAACGATTCGCCTATTAGCCAAGTAGAACTCGGAAAACGTCCAAAGCCATGTCCTCTAACTCACCCCGCGATTCCTCCTTGTTTAACTATCGCCAGCTCACGTCCGCCGAATTGGCCGGGTACCACGATCAGGGATTTCTCGTCATAAAGGCCGTTCTCACGCCGGCCGGGGTGACTCGCATCGTGGATGAATGCATGAGCGCATGGAACGCCTTGAAGGGTCCGTATAATCCCAACGCAAACTGGCTCGACAACGCGCTCCTGCCGAACATCCACCATCGCTCGTCTGCGGTGCGAGATTTCTATTTCGAAGGCCCGCTCGTGGATTTCGCCGAACAGCTGATCGGGCCAAACGTGAAGGCGGTCACCTCCCAGCTCACCTTCAAGATGCGCGGCAACACCAAGGCATTCGCATGGCATCAGGATAACGGCTACGGCGAGCTGGATCCCTACAATGCCATCACCTGTCTGACTGCACTGGAGGACACCGACCTTGAGACGGGTTGCCTGTGGATCATCCCGGGCAGCCACCGGCTCGGTCAGGTGGTCCCGGGACTCACGGAAGAGGATAAAAAGGCGAACCGCGAAGTGGTGATCAAAGCCGACGAGTCCAAGGCCGTCGCAATGCCGATGCGCGCCGGCGACACGCTCATTTTCTCCTGCTGGATGCTGCACAAGTCGGAGGGCAATTACTCCAAGACCCGGGATCGACGCGTGCTCTTCTTTCGCTATGCCGACGCGGACGCCGTGGAGGTTTATAATAAGCGCCAACCGCGTCTCGGCCGGCTGATCCGCGGCGAGAGCCGTTTCCCGGCAGTCACGGCCTTCGAAAAAGAACTTTAAGTTACATACCCTTCGCGAACAGTTGACCGAAGGATCCCCGCGTTCCTTTAATCGGCGGCACTAAAATCGCTCCCATATCGTTGGATGATGTCGCCGGGTCATGGGCGAAGTCCGAGCGGGGTGAAGTCAGTGGTGAAGATCGCCTTAGTGCCTTTGGTCTCTATGTAGAAGGCCTCATTGCGGGCAGGGGGAGCATCCGGCGCAGAACCATAAAAGATCCGAAATTCCCCGGGGACCGCGAAGGTGATCTGGAGCATGAATCCGTCAGGATAGACCATCCGGAATTCCGCGTGTCCCCGAAACGTGGCAACCACGACATCGCGCCAATAACGAAACGGCTCTGGCCGGTCGGCAGCAAAGTCCGGCGCAGGCACAAACCCGGCCGGCAACACGGCATGTCCCTGGAGATGCAGCGCCAGGCCCAGCAGCTGGGCTTTTCCATCGGTCGTGGTGATCGTCGCCGTATCAATCAGCCGGTTGCCTTCGATACGCAGATTGCGCTGCGCCCGGGCTCCCGGACAATAGAACGGTTGGGCAGCGGTGACGGTGGCGTGGATCGAGTCAAAGTTGAGCAGATCGCCCGGTTGTGCCGGAACTTCGCCTTCCCCGTTTAGAAGCAGGACATTTTGCGCCAAGCCGCGAGAGTAGTAACCTTTGTGCAGGGGCGAACCATAGCCGACCGTTCCGGGATCAGTGGTTACTGCCCGGTCTCCGTAATACGCTTCGAAGTTCAGGGCCTCGGCTTGGGCATGCGACGCCGTTAGCTGACCGTAGTGGAAAAATACCTGCCAGCCGCCAGCTCGCAACAGGGCGAAACGAGTGGACTGGAAGTCGTGGCTCACGACCAGGGGCAAGGTCGGCGGTGCCCCGGATGCCGCCGCCGGCGGATCGATCAACGTTTCCCACGTGCGCGTTTTCCGGGCAATAGCCAGTCCGAGTGGGGTCGGCAGCACACGATAAGCCTCCAAGAGCGTGTTCGCCAAGGGAGCGTAGCGCAATCGGGAGTTGTCTGCGGGGTTAGGGAGCGCCCCATTCGGAAACCTCAGGAAGTCGGGAGCAAGAAACAGGTTCTCACCTATCGCCATTTCATTAGCTAGTGACGGTCCCCGCCCGGCCATCGCCGCCGCCGTGAAAAACGACACAAACGCCTGCGCCGCGAATTCGTTGTAGGCCGACGATTGTTCAAACCAAAGGTAGTCGCTCGTCACGCCACACTCTAGCTGCTGGCGTAAGCCCCAAGGCCCGTCAACGGCCGTCCGCCACAAGGCTGGGTCATTGTAAAGGAGGGCAACTTGCGCCGTGGCTGACCGCTGCCAGCACGCAATGTTATGGATTCGATGCATGCTCTGATTAAGAAGTTCCGCCTCCGGGAGAAAAAGACGTTCAAACCACATCTGGCGCCGGGCGGGAGCGACCCAATCGGACAGGAGTCGGGTAGCTTCGGTGAGTTGGATGAGAACGCTCGCTTCATCGAGCGGCTGCTCTGTCAGGCGGGATGGGCCATAATGGATGTTGCGTAGCGCCCATTCGTCGAGATGTGCGGCATAAAAATCGAGTTGGCCGGCCGCCCACTCTGCATAATGGACATCGCCCGTCAGCCGCCAGAGGCGGGCGGCGTCGTGAATCTTAACCGCGTGACGGCCCCGAAAATTGAGCACCCATCCGCGGAAGATCTTAGGGGTTATGCTGACATGCGGGTCAGAAGGGCTGGATAGAAACGCGACCTCTTTTCCCGGAACCGCGGTGGTCCAGGTAAGAAACGAACCGTCCAGCGGACTTACGAACTCATGGCCCCAGCCGGCCGTCCATTCTACCCGGTCACGGCACTTGCTCATCCAGTCGTCAACTTCGGCGCGACGATCTGAGAGCCATTTCGCCCAGACTGGGTCAGCCGAGATACGCCGGCGCGCTCCCGACCAATCCTCTTCAGGCTGCCGCCAGACTCTGCCAGGAGCAGAGTATGTTTTCATATCGGCGAAGGCGTGGATAGGATCGGGTTTGGGAAAGGCCGGAAGGAAAAATGGACCCGTGTCTTCGCCGGGATCAGTCGCCGCGACTGCAAGCCCTGGGAGAAGCAGTAACAATAGATATTTCATGGAAGAAAATCGCACTGGGTTCATGGCTAGCAGAAGCAAATCAGAACTGGTTGAACACGAACTGGAAATTCCCAATGGGCGTTGTTATTCCCCAAAAGGCAAGAATCTCAGGAGCGGGCGCATTACGGCACTTTCGGGTAACCGTATGATAAAATAGTACGGTCGGCCATTATCGACTACGGAGCACACGGTAATCGTCTGCATTGCAGGAAGCTCATGATTGAGTCCCTAAGCCGGTTGGATCGCGGGGCATGCCGGCGGAGGGGTTGTCCCGCAGCCAGTTTTCACGCGGCCTGAGAAAGCGCATCTGGATGACCGGCGGCGCGGGCTGTCTGGCCTGCTCTTCAACTGCATCACGCCGGGGCCGTTCCCCAACCCGACTGTCCACGCGGCTCATCCCGTCTTCTTCGGGGATCTGGACCGGAAGACTGCGCTGGGCCGCGTCGCTCAGCTGCCGGAAATTCTGGCCGCACTCTTTTTATCCTCACCGACAGCGCTTCCTTTCTCACCGAACCCAATCTGGTTGTCGGTGGTGAGTGGACAGCATGCAAAGCGTGAAAGCCTTTGCCGCACGTTGCAATCGCCGGCGTCAGGAAGGC
>JBDTJA010000268.1:0-11829 GCA_039936075.1 Opitutaceae bacterium
GCTCGTTCTTGTAGTCCCACAGCGCGCTGGTCCGCAGCGCGGCATCGAAGCCGAGCTCGCCGAGGGTGCGGGTGTAAGTGTCGCGTCCGCCCGTGGCTTTGTCGTAGTACGTAATCCGGGCGCCGCCGACGGGCGTGAAGGTCAACCAGGGCTGCAGCGCGATCGGGCGGCTCAGCGAATAATAGGCGTCGAGGCGCTGACTCGCGATGGTTGGTCCGCCGTCCGTCGGATCATCGCGCAGGACCGCGGCGCTGGCGTTGAACGTTTCGTAAAAGCCGTGGCCGACCGCGAGCGGAAGGACGTCATACCGCAGCTCCGGGAGGCGCTGCTGCACGGGGTCGAATTTATTGGGTTGGGCGCGGGCGAAGGCCGAGACGAAATAGTTATTTCCCGTGTAAACCGACTCGATGAAACTATCGGGCTCCTGCACGGGGAAAAAGTCCTTCGGGCGAAAATCGCGGAGAATCTCGGAGTCCTTCCAGTAGTTGAGCTCCCCAATGATCGTGACGCGGTCGGTGAGCTGCTGCTGATGCTCCCATTCGACGTAGCCGCGGTTCTTGGGCACCGGATTCCCCAGCACGTCGTCCTTCCGGTCGCCGTGGTCGCTGATGAAGCCGGACCGGATGTGCCCAAAGTAGAAGTCGTCGCCCGAGGTGTCGCCGTAGGACGCCGCCGGGCCGAACATCACGCCGCGAGCCGTGTAGATGCCGAGGTCGGCGCCGAAACGGACGCCATTGGCCACGGGCAGATGCAGGCCGGATTCGATGAAGGCGCCGAGGGAGGCGCGATAACCGGCGGACACTGACACATACGACAGCAAGGGTTCTTTAAGATTCTGCTGAAAGAAGTCGAAAAACACGGGGCGAACCGAGCCGATGCCTGCGCTGGCGCCCTGGGCCTGCAGGCGCTGGCCGGGAGAATAGGTCAGCTTGTCCGCGCGGAGGGTCGGCACGAAGGCGCCAGGTTCGTGGAACGTGGCACTCGCCTGGTTGAGCGTGATCGAGGTCTTGTTCCCGGACGCGCTGGAGCCAGTGATATTGACGGGATATTCGCCCATGCGCAGGTTGGTGACCACGTACGAGCTATCGATCAGGTTGTAGGTGATAGAGTCGGCCAGCAGCCGGCGGGCGCCTTGGGTCAGGATCGCATGCCCGTGGGCGATGGCGACCTTGGTCTCGGTGTTGTACCGGATTTCATCTGCGGTCAGCAGCAAGTCGCCGTACGTGAGCTGGGCATTGCCGACGCCCACCGCCTCCTTGGTGCGGCCGTCAAAGTACGTCGGTTGCTCGCTCGAGAACACCATTTGCGGCTTCTCGGCCGACCGCAGCAGCGGGGAGGCGAGGGAAAGAGCGAGGAACGCGATAATCAGACGGCGGGTCACGGGCCCGGAGCAAAGGCGGCGGCTTGCGGGCAAGCAAGCCTCGGTGTCGATCTGTGTCTTCACCGGGTTTTTGGCTTTTGCACCGGCGGCGGCGGTCTCACCCTGAGCGCGCTCCATGCCAAAACGTTCTTCACGCCCCACCAGTGCTCTCCGCGAAATGAACCTGCTGGGCACTGACATCCGGGAACTCGGCCGGGCCCTGGGCCGCGTCATCGCCCAGATCGAGGGGCAGCAGACGTTCGACACCGTGGAATCGCTGCGGCGCCTCGCCAAGGGCCGCCGGGCCGGAGACGAATCGGCCGCACGGGAGTTGAGCGCGGAGGTGGGCGCCCTCGATCCGGCGCAAGCGTTCAACCAAGCGATGGCGTTCACGCTCTATTTCGAGCTCGTTAACCTCGCCGAGGAAAATTTCCGCGTCACGCTCCTGCGCCGCCGGCGGGCGCTTGAGCTCACTGGGGACGGGCAGGGCCGTCCGGGCCGCGAATCGCTTGAAGCCGCCGTGGTGGAGCTGAAGGCGAAGGGAGTGGACCCCGCGGCGATGCAGCAGCTGGTCGACCGGCTAAACATCGAGCTCGTTTTCACGGCGCATCCGACCGAGTCCAAACGCCGCACCCTGCTCACGAAACTCCAGCGCCTCGGCGAGATCCTTCGCGAGCGCGCCCGGCCGGAGACAGTCGCGGACACGGCGGTGCTCGATCCCGACTGCCTCGAACGCGAGATCGCCTCCCTCTGGCTGACGGATCGCAGCCGGACGACGCGCCCGGAGGTCACCGACGAGGCCCGCACCGGCCTGTGGTATTTTGACACGGCGCTTTATGCCACCTTGCCGCGCCTGCAGGTGGACATGGAACGCGCGCTCGCGCGGCATTACCCGGGAGTGAAGGCCCCGCGCCGGTGGCTGTCGTTTGGCTCGTGGATCGGCGGCGATCGCGACGGCAACCCCAACGTCACCGCCGCCGTAACCGCGGAAGTGCTGTTGCTGCACCGCCGGCTCGCGATCCAAAAGCTCCGGCTCGCGTCGCGGGAACTCGGGCGCTTCCTCAGCGTAAGCGACCGTCGCGACGTGGTGGTGCCCGCGCTGCGCAAAGAACTCAGCGACAACCTGCATCTCTCCCGGCATCTGGATGAGCTCGGCAAGCGCTACCCGCACGAGCCGTACCGGCTGCTCCTCGGCATTCTCCGGGAGCGCTTGATGCAGGCGGTGGAGGAAGTGAATGACGGCAACCTGCTGGCCGCGGATGCAACGACGGTTGCCTGCCTCGATCGCGCGACCGTCGCTGATACGCTGGAAACAATTCGCTCGAGCCTGATCGCGGGCAAGGGCGCGCTGCTCACGGGTGGCGAGCTCCGCACGATGAGCGATCAGCTGGAGGTTTTTGGACTGCACACCGCGCGGCTGGACCTCCGGCAACATTCCTCGCTGCACGAGGCCGCAGTGGCTGAAGTGCTGGGCCAGCCGCTTTATCCGCGGTTGGAGGAGCCAGCGAAAATCAAGCTGCTGCTCGCGGCCGTGAGCGAGGGCAAGGTACTGGAGGCCAAGGCGCGGGAAAAATTTTCTGTGGCAACGCGCGATGTGCTCGATCCGCTGGCGCTGGCCGCGCGGGCCAAGGAGACGCTCGGCGAGGCCGCGCTCGGGATTTACGTGATTAGCATGACGAACGGCGTCTCGGATGTGCTCGAAGTTGAGCTGCTTCAGAAGCTCACGGGGGCCACGCTGCCGATCGCGCCGCTGTTTGAAACGTTGAACGATCTGGAGCGGGCGCCCGACATATTGACCGCGCTCTTTTCGCTCCCTGGCCGCAGTGCGCCGGTCCATCAGCACGTCATGCTGGGTTATTCGGATTCCAACAAGGATTGCGGTTACCTGACATCCAACTGGGCGCTTTATCAGGCGCAGGAGGCGATCGCCCGCGTCGGTGCGACCTATTCAGTCCGCCTGACTTTCTTCCACGGCCGCGGCGGCAGCATCGCGCGCGGCGGCGGTCCCGCGGCGAAGGCGATCCTCGCGCAACCGGCCGGTCTCGCCGACGGCAGCATTCGCGTCACCGAGCAGGGCGAGGTGCTCTCGACCCGGTATCACGAGCGTGATTTGGCGCACCGCATTCTCGAGCAGATGACCTACGGCGTGATGCTGGGCAGCCACGCCGCGCAATCCACGGCCGTGGTCCCGGCGGAATGGCGCGAGGCGATGGAGACGATGAGTGCAGCGGGCTTCGCGGCCTACAAGGCCCTCGTGCACGATGATCCGGAGTTTCTCGTGTTCTGGCGGCAGGCGACGCCGATTGACGAGATCAGCAACCTCAAGCTCGGCTCGCGGCCGACCTACCGGAAGGCGACGCAGAGTGTCTCGGACCTCCGCGCAATCCCGTGGGTCTTTTCATGGATGCAGAGCAGGTTTAATTTTCCGGGCTGGTTTGGACTCGGCATGGCGCTCGACGCCATCCTGCGCCGGGGCGTGAAGGGTAAACGGCTACTGCGTGACATGCACACGAACTGGCCGTTTTTTGCCACGCTCATCGACAACGCGCAGCTGACCATGCGCAAGGCGGACATGGGCATAGCGACGTTGTACGCGGGGCTGGTGGAGGATCCCAAAATCCGCCGCCGGATCGGGGCGCTGCTGGAGGCCGAGTTTGACCGCACCGAGCAGGCGATCCTGGCGGTGACCCGCCAGCGCCAGATGCTCGCCCGCGAGCCCGTGCTGCGCCGGTCCGTGGAGCTGCGCAATCCGTACATCGATCCGTTGAATTACATCCAGGTGGAGATGCTGCGCCGCCTCCGGAGCGGCAAAACGCTGTCGGCGACTGAAGCCGAAGCGGTGCGTGGAGTGATCGAGTTGACGATCAACGGCATCAGCGGTGGTTTGAAAAATACGGGCTAGACCGCCGGCGGGGTCTGGCTCAACGTACATCAACCCCAACCCGCGTGCTCCTCCCGACGAACGATCTCCACGCGCTGCTGCAGGCCCGGCACGTTTCGCCCCATGCCGTTCTCGGCATGCATCCCCACCGGAAGGGTCGGAGCGCCGGGGTCGTGGTCCGGGCGCTATTGCGCCACACTGAGCAATGCGCCGTGGTGGACGTGACGAGCGGCGAGATTTGGCCGATGACGTCCATTGCGGCCGAGGGCGTGTTTGAGGTTTTGATTCCGAAGCGCCCGGGCGTTTTTCGCTACCAACTCCGGGCGACCAAGCCTGGAGGCGAAGTGCGTCAGTTTTTTGACCCCTATTCGTTTTTACCGACTTTGGGCGAGCAGGACCTCTATTTGTTCAACGAGGGCAACGAGCACCGCATCTACGAAAAACTCGGCGCGCACCTGCGAGTGAGTGATGGCGTGTCCGGCGTTTCGTTTGCGGTGTGGGCGCCGGCGGCGAGCCAGGTTTCCCTGGTCGGCAACTTCAATCACTGGGATGCGCGCTATCACCCGATGCGCTCGCTGGGAGCTTCCGGGGTCTGGGAGTTGTTTGTGCCCGGCGTGACCGAGGGTGAGGTCTACAAGTTCGCCGTCCGCGACCAAGCCGGCCATCAACGGCTGAAAACGGATCCCTACGGGACATATTTTGAAGCGCCGCCGAACAACGCCTCCGTCGTGTGTGACACCACGCATTTTGCCTGGACAGACGCGGAGTGGATCGAGCGCCGCAAGTCGGCGGCGGGGAAACTGGATCGGGCGCTGTCGATTTACGAGGTGCACCTGGGCTCGTGGCGGCGCAAGCCCGAGGACGCCAACCGGCCGCTGAGCTACCGCGAACTGGCGCCCGAGCTGGCGGATTATGTCGGCGAGATGGGTTTCACGCATGTGGAATTCATGCCCTTGGCGGAGCATCCATTCGATGGCTCCTGGGGCTACCAGGTCACCGGATTTTTCGCGCCGACGCATCGCTTCGGCACGCCGAAGGATTTTGCGTGGCTGGTGGACTACCTGCACCAGCGCGGGATCGGCGTCATCCTCGACTGGGTGCCGGCCCATTTTCCGCGCGACAGCTTTGCACTGGCGGAGTTCGATGGCACGCATCTCTACGAGCACGCGGATCCGCGGCTGGGCGCGCACATGGACTGGGGGACGCTCATTTTCAACTACGGGCGCAACGAGGTGCGCTGTTTCCTCGTGGCCAATGCGCTGGCGTGGCTGGAGCGCTACCACATCGACGGCCTGCGCGTGGATGCGGTCGCCTGGATGCTGTACCTCGATTACTCGCGGAAAGAGGGTCAGTGGATTCCGAACCGCTTTGGGGGCCGCGAGAATTTGGAGGCGATCGATTTCCTGAAGCAGGTGAACGAGCGCGTGCATCAGTACCATCCCGGGGCGATCATGATCGCCGAGGAGAGCACGTCCTTTACCGGCGTGACCAAGCCCGTGGCCGAGGGCGGGCTGGGGTTCGACTACAAATGGAACATGGGCTGGATGCACGACACGCTCCGCTACTTCGGCAAGGAGGCGGTTTACCGCAAGTGGCACCAGAACGACCTCACGTTTGGCATGCTCTACCAGTACGCGGAGAATTTCATCACGGTGTTCTCCCACGATGAAGTCGTCCACGGCAAAGCCTCCATGCTCTACAAGATGGGTGCCTGGCACATTGCGGAGAAGGCGGCGAATCTGCGGGCGCTCTATGCGCACATGTGGGCGTGG
The DNA here is from genome assembly GCA_039936075.1 of Opitutaceae bacterium. Lineage (GTDB taxonomy): Bacteria > Verrucomicrobiota > Verrucomicrobiia > Opitutales > Opitutaceae > Opi-474. Next base: position 6,014 of record JBDTJA010000268.1, read on the forward strand.
CCGGGCAAGAAGCTGCTGTTCATGGGGGCGGAGTTTGCGCAGTCGCGGGAATGGAACCACGAAGCGAGCCTCGACTGGCATCTCTGCCAGTATCCCGATCACGAGGGCGTGCGGCTGCTCGTCCGCGATCTCAACCGGCTGTATCGGGCCGAGCCGGTGCTCAGCCAAAATGATTTTAACCCGCAGGGGTTCCGCTGGGTTTCCTGCCACGATGCCGATGCCGGCATCATAGCGTATCTCCGCTCGGATGCGGCGGAGCGGGAATTTTTCCTCGTGCTGGGGCATTTCTCGGGGGCGACGCGCAATTACCGCATCGGCGTGCCGCGGCTTGGTCAGTGGCGCGAGGTGATCAACAGCAACAGTCAGTTCTACGGTGGCACCGGCCTGGGGAATGACGGGGGGCGGGAGGCGGAGGCCATCGTGGCCGACAATTACGAGCAATCGATTGATTTCACGTTGCCCCCGCTGTGCACGCTGATCTTCAAGTGGGAAGCGAGCGGGGCCTGACGGTTCAGGACGGCGGGTCGGGCGCTGCGAACGCTTGCCCCGGAGCGGAGGACGCGATGGCGGGACAACTTAGACCGGACGCAGCAGGCGATAGGTCATGGTCATGCCGCGATTCTTGAGATCAATATCGCCGCGGGGCTCCAGGATGAAGCGTTCCTTGATCCGGTCGGCCGTGGCTTGGGAGCACTGCGGGATATCAACCTCACCGTGGGACTCGAGCCGGCTGGCGATGTTTACCGTATCACCCCAGAGATCGTAGGAAAATTTCGTGGAGCCGATGATGCCGGCGACAAGGGGACCGGTGTGCAGGCCGATGCGCAGCTGCCATTTGAATTGATGTCGCACGTTGAAGCGGTGCATGGCGTCGAGCATGTGAAACGCCAGTCGCGCGCAGCGCACGGCGTGGTCCGACTGCGGCAGGGGCACGCCGCCGACCACCATGTAGGCGTCACCGATGGTTTTGATTTTTTCCACGCGGGCCTGCTCGCTGAGGGCATCGAATTCGGAGAAGATCTCGTTGAGCAAGCTGACGGTGCGCGCGGCGGAAAAGGCGGCGGCGATCCGCGTGAACCCCACGATATCGGCGAACATGACCGTGGCATCGGGCACGGCATCCACGATCGTCTGCTCGCCGGCCTTGAGGCGGTCGCCGATGGCCTTGGGCAGCACGTTGAGCAGGAGCCGCTCGGACTTGGCGCGCTCGGATTGAATTTCCTCGAGGAAGGAACGTTCCTGGTCGCGGAGGCGCTTTTTTTCGAGCGAGGCGCCGATACGGGCGCGGAGGATGACGGGATTGAAAGGCTTGGGCACGTAGTCCTCGGCGCCGGCCTCGATGCAGCGCACGGTGCTGGCGACCTCGTCGAGCGCCGTGAGCATGACCACGGGAATGTGTTTCAGCCGCCGGTCGGCCTTCAGGCGGTCGAGGGTTTCATAGCCGTCCATTACCGGCATCATGATGTCGAGCAGCACGAGATCGAACGGCTCGTGCGCCATGATTTCCAGCGCGGCCTGGCCGTGCTGAGCCCCCTTGGTGGTGAAGCCCATCTTGGCGAGGCGCCGCAGCAGCATCTCGCGGTTCAGCGGCTCGTCGTCCACGACGAGGATCCGGCCCGAGGGCGGGATCGCCGGCAGCGGGCCGCCCGCGACCGGCGCCATGGGTGCGACGGTGAGGCTGGTGGGAAAGGGCGCCATCGTGGCCTGGGAACTGGCCGCGCTGCGCTGCGCGAAGGTGCCATCCTCGAGCAGCTTGCGCAGATTGCTGGTGGCGAGATCGATCTTCGCGAGGTCGGCCAGCACCTCGGGTTGCTGATACTGGTGCGCGGATTCCGTGCAGAGATCGCGATATCCGACAAAGGCGTTGAGCGGGCCGAGCATGGCCCGGCGCAGGCCGATGAGATCCACCTGACCGGTCTCCACCTTCCATTGCGCGAGGGACTCGTTCAGCACGGTCAGCAGTTCGCCACCGGCGCCGCACAGGCGCTGCAAATCCTCGAGCATTTCCGCCGGGCCGTTCTCGGTGACCGTCTCGATCAGCATCTCACTGTAGCCGATCATCTGATTGAGCGGCGTGCGCAGGTCGTGCCGCAGGTGCTTGATGGCCTCGCTCGTCACCGTCTGGTCAATCGGCTCGGCGGGGTTCTCCCGGCTGGCGGAAGGCGAAGAGAGTGGCGAGGGCTCGCTCACGCGGGGGTGGTACCCAGCAGGGTGCCCATCTTGGCCAGCAGACTGGTGAGATCGACGGGTTTGGTCTCAAATTCGTTGCAACCGGCGGCGAGGGCTTTTTCCCGGTCCTCCGCCATCGCATGCGCCGTGAGGGCGATGATGGGTATGCCGTTCGTCGCGGGATCGGCTTTCAGCACGCGACTGGCCTCCCAGCCATCCATGCCAGGCAGGCTCATGTCCATGAGGATTAGGTCGGGTTTCTCGGTCTGGGCGAGTTTCACCCCAATCAAGCCGTCCTCGGCGAGCAGCAGATCGAAGCCCCGCTTCTGCAAACGACGCGCGAGCATGTCGCGGTTCATTTCGTTGTCTTCGACGAGCAATATTTTTTTCATGCGGAGGGAGAGACCTTAATCGGGGGCACCGGGCCGGGGTGCAGGACCTCCATGGGCGGACGCGAACCGCGCAACCCGCGGCCGGCGAATTCCCGCACGGCATCCCGCACCTCCTTGAGCAGTTCCTCGCGCGTATAGCGGCCTTTCTGCAACACGCGCTCCGCCTGTTGCTGCAGCAGGCGCCGGACTTCGCCCGTGAGATCGAGCGACGTGAGCACGACAACCGGGATGTCCTTCCACGCCGGGTTGCCCCGCATTTCGCGTAGCACCGAGAAGCCGTCCACCTCGGGCATCAAAAGATCGAGCAGCACGACCGACGGCGTGAACGTCTTCAGCAGGTCGAGTGCCCGGCGCCCGTTTTCCGCCGGCACGGCGAGCCAACCCTCGCGCTCCACCAGGCGGCAGACCATCAGGCGGGTGGGCGGGTCATCCTCGACCACAAGAATGGACGTTTCCTTCCGCTCCGCGCAAAGCTTGTCGAGGATCGGCAGGAGCTTGGCTCCGTCGAGCGGCTTGATCAAATAATCGGCCGCGCCGAGAGCCACGCCCGCCGTCTTCACGTCGTCCACCATCGTCAGCAGAATGACCGGGATGGAAGACAGCTCGGGGTCCGCCTTGAACTGCGCGAGGAGGTTCCAGCCCTCGACCTCGGGGACCAGCGTGTCGAGAATGATGACATCGGGGCGGAATTCCCTGGCCTTGATCCGCGCCTCCTTGCTGGTGGCGGTGCCGGCGACAACATATCCTTCCTTGCTCAGGAGCTGGTTGAGCGTGGTGTGAACGTTCTGGTCGTCATCAATGATGAGCACCCGGGCGCCGGCGTGATTTGTCGCGGTGGTAGCCGGCTTGGCGACCACCTTCGGTGCGGTGGGGATGGGGGCGGTGGACGGGAACGGGGCGGTCGTGCGCATGGGCGCGATTTCAAATGGCACGGCGGTGGCGCGGACCGGCGCCACCTGGACCGGAATCCACACGGTGAACACGGAACCCTTGCCGGACTCGCTCGTGGCCGTCACGTCGCCGCCCATGAGACGGGCGAACTGCCGGGAAATGGCGAGCCCCAGGCCGGTGCCCCCAAACTTCGCGGTGGTCGAGGCATCCGCCTGCGAGAACGTCTGGAACAGCCGGCTCATCTGCTCGGCGGTCATGCCGATGCCAGTGTCAGTCACCTTGATAATGATGCATTCGCCGGGACCGACCATGCCGCGCGCCACACTGAGCGTGATCAGGCCATGGGAGGTGAACTTCGAGGCATTGCTGAGTAGGTTCAGAAGCACCTGGCGCAACTTGGTGGTATCGGCATGCATCATGCCGACTTGGGCGGGGCAATCGAGGACCAGGCGGTTTTGCTTTTTCTCGACGAGCGGCGCGACGGTCGTGATGGACTCGCGCACGATTGTGCCGACGTCGAATGTCTCGAGGAAGAGGTCCATGCGGCCGGCCTCGATCTTGGACAGGTCCAGGACGTCGTTAATCAGGCCGAGCAGGTGACGGGCGGCGCCGAGGATCTTGTTGAGATCGTCCGCCGCGCTCTGGTTGCCCGTGTCGGTGGCATCCTCAAGGAGAATCTCGGAGTACCCGATGATCGCGTTCATCGGGGTGCGGAGCTCGTGGCTCATCTTCGCGAGGAAGCTGCTTTTCGCCTGATTGGCGTCCTTCGCCGTGAGCATCATTTTTTCCAGCTCGGCGGTGCGGTCCTGCACCTTGTGCTCCAGCGTGCGGTTCACCTCTTCGAGTGTGCTATTGATCTCGGCCAGCCGTTCCCGCGCCGACTCGGCATTGGTCTTGGCGACGACCAGCTCCGCATCACGCTGCTGGATGGTGGTGAGCATCGAGTTGAAGGCATCCACCAAGACGCCCGTTTCGCCCCCCGCTTTGCTGTCGACGCGAACATTGTAGTCACCATCCACGGCGACGCGACGGGCGGCCGCGGCGAGCTTGGAGATGGGGTCCGATATGCCGCGCTGCATGAACCGGGACGCGAGGACGGCGAACAGCATTGAGAGCAAAAACAGGATCGCCATGCCACGCAAAGGCTCGAGCAGGCGCTCGCGCTCCAAGCCGCCGAATTCGGCCTTCAGGTAAAGCGTGCCGATTTGCTGGCCATTATGCCGGAGTGGCCGGAAAATGATGACCTGGTCAGTGGAAAAGTTAAGCGTGATCGCGCGCGGCTTGGGGATGAATTCATTGACGCCCGGGCGGATGTATTTCGTAAGCAGGCGGTCGTCGCCGCCGTAGATTGCCGCCGCGACAATGGTCTGGTCGGAACTGAGGCTGCTGAGCGGAAAATTGGCTGCTTCCGGATCGCGGACGAGGACGGCAGTGGCATTATCCACCAGTAACCGCTGCGTGCTTTCCATGCGCTCGCCCACGCTCTGACGGATCTTGATCAATTCAACCGCGAGGTAACCGCTAAACGCCGCTATCAGGGTGACCGCGCAGATCGAGGTAATCAGCAGCGTGAGCCGCCAGCGTAAGGGCATGCGGTCAAACATGATCAACAACAAAGGGTTGACGAGTAAGAGCGCCGGCGTCCGTGCGACGGCAAAGTGGGGTCAGCGGTGGTTGAGGCATCCCAAACGACAGTACTTTTTTCCGACGATTACGCCGCCACTACGCTCGTGAAGCAAGTGACTGTCAAATGATTCTGCAGGGAAAAGAATTCCGCCACGACCGTCGGGAACGCCGCACACGGGCCGCGAAAGAGATCACGCGCGATCGCGTGGCAACCGGCCAGTCGTGCCTAAAAATGCAGTGTCAATCTCGCCTCATTGAGGCCGAGGGTGACGCTATCGCCGGTGATGCTGATGATGCGCAGGTAAACCGGGCTGCCTTGCAAGCGCACGCTGAGGATGCCACCCTGTTTGTAGCTGGCCTTGTTGATGACGAGTACCTCGGTGTCACCGATCCGCAGGATGCCGCCGAAGGTCAGCACGCCCGCCGCCCGGCGCAGCACCGCCTCATCCGAAACTCCCAGCGGCGCGGGCACCCCGGGAGCGCCGCTGAGATTCATGGCGCTTGCGAGTGGAGCATTGCCGATGCGAAACGGATCATCCAACGGAGCGGGCGGCTTCGGCGGGTTGTTGCGATGCTGGAAGAGGTCATCGATGCGGGCGTTCGTTTCCTGAAAAAGTTGCGAACCGATCACGGGCGTGGCGGCGCGCCCTGCGAGGGCCGCGGCGGTGGCCAGCAAGGGAAGCAGGAGGAGACGGGCGAAGGACGAGTTCATCGTTTGCCGAGCACCTTGATTTCAAG
>JBDTJA010000269.1:0-2367 GCA_039936075.1 Opitutaceae bacterium
CCCGACCTCCCCCTCTTGCGGCAGTGGCTCAACACCCCGCACGTCTACGCATGGTGGGGCTGCCACGTCGGTCCAGGCGCGCTCGGCGGTTCCGGTCCTGACGTTGCCACGCTCGAGCAAGTCGAGACCAAGTACGGTCTGAATATCGACCACGGTGGCACTACCCATCGCTACGTCATCCTCTTCGCCGGCCAGGCCATCGGTCTGATCCAGTGGTATCACCTCCGCGACTTTGCCGACTATGCGTCAGCCCTCGGCGAGGATGCCGCCACGTCCGCCGGACTCGACCTGCTGATTGGCGAACCGTCCGCCGTGGGTCGCGGCCTCGGTTCCCGCAGCTGTGACCAGTTCGTGACCACGATCGTTTTCCCGGAGGCCGCTGTGAAACGGATCGTTGCCGGACCCACCAAAACCAATCTCCGCTCGATCCGCGCCTTCGAGAAGGCGGCCTTTCGCTGGGCCCGTGATGCAGTGGTGCCAGGCGAATCCCTGCCCATAGCCGTCATGGTCCGCGCGCTGTGATCCGCTAGAGCGCATTGAGAAAGGTGTAGCCACGAGCGTGAGCGAGTGGAGGGAGCCGGCCACTCGGTCACGCTCGTAGTTACTTCCTGCCCTTCGGTTACGACGTTTTTGAAGAGGCTCTAGCACGTCGCCGTGTCGATCCAGTAGCGCCGCTTGGTCGCACCGCAGTCCGGGTAATCAACCAATCCCTCAAAAACACCACCGCAGGCCTCGATCACCCGGCGCGAACCCAGATTACCCTCGTCGCAGGTCACCAGCGCCCGATCGATTCCGACCGCCGCCGCCAACGGCAGGGATTGCCGAAGCATTTCTTTCGCATAGCCCCTCCGACGCTGGGAAGGAATGACGCCATAACCGATGTGCCCGCCGACCTTGGCCAGATAGTCGTTGAGCGTATGCCGGAGCGAAACCCGCCCAACGACGATCCCCTGCACTACGCCCCACCAGATAGGAGTGCCGCACAAAATTCTCCGGGAGATCGATCCCACGCGTGTGAGCTTCGAGCCGCTTCACGTAGTCGAAAAATATCACGGTTTCATCAAAACCAAACGCAAACGGCCAAGGGGGGAGTTCCTGTTTGAACTCCTCGACCGCCTTACGAAATGAGACTTCATCCTCCACCCGCAGCAGGCGCAGTTGCAGTTGTCCGGCGCTCATCGTTCGGTGGAATTCATGGCAGGGCTGCGCTTGTACATTTAGCCGTCGATTGAATCAAAGCGCTACGCCGTAAGCTGTTCGAGCTCCAGTTTCAACTGAGCTTCAGAATGGTCAAACGTACACCCACCTGCCCTCATCAGTGTCTCAAGTGTAATCCGTGGTTAATTCCGAAAAGACATGGACAAGGCCAGCTGACCGACGGTAAGCAAGAAGCCATGACCTCGGCCCCTCCCCTCCAGCCTTGGAAGCGCGCCAATACCGATTGGTTTTTCGAAGCCCGCTGGGGTATGTTTGTGTCCTACCTCGCGGACACGGCCAGCAACCTGCAGCCGATCACCCTGACGGCCGATGAGTGGAACCGGCGCATTGACGCGTTCGACGTGGAGGGCCTCGCCCAACAACTGGCGAACGCGCACGTGCCGTATTTCTGCCTCACCATTGGGCAGAATTCCGGATTTTACCTCAGCCCGAACAGCACCTACGACGCCATAGTGGGGATCAAGCCCAGCAAGTGCTCGAAGCGCTACCTGATCGCCGATCTGGCAAAGGCATTCAAGCCCCATGGCATCCGGCTGATGGCCTATCTGCCAGGAGGCCCGCCCGCAACCGACGCCGTGGCCAAGGGCAAACTCGAGTTGCCGCTCGATGACCGTCTTTCCACGTTCCAAAAAAACTGGGAAGCCGTCGTGCGCGAGTGGTCGCTGCGCTGGGGCAAAAACGTCCACGGTTGGTGGATTGATGGACCCTACAACGCGCCCGCCTACCAGCATCCCGACGCACCAAACTACCGGAGCTTCGCCGAAGCGCTCAAGGCCGGTAACCCGGATTCACTCGTGTCCTTCAACAACGGCCTGCGGCTACCGCTCTACTCCATCACCGAGTACGAGGACTTCACGCCCGGCGAGATCGAGCGCGAGCTGCCGGTGGCGCCGGGTTGCCTTCCGGACTATTCGCGACTGGAGAATTTCTCCCGCTTCCATCACGGCCCCCAATTGCACGTGCTCACGATTATGGGCGAGTGGTGGGGCAAGGGCCCGCTACGTTTTCCCGACGAGCTCACCATCGGCTACACGAAGTTTTTCAACCGCAAGGGCGGCGTGATCACGTGGGACGCACCGCTCCAGGAGAACGGGCTGATGGACGAGGCCTTCCGCCCGCAGATCGAGGCCCTCGGGCGGGCAATCAAGG
>JBDTJA010000270.1:0-12050 GCA_039936075.1 Opitutaceae bacterium
GCGACCCCGGGTGGCGGGCTCGGCGGCGGGCTTGGACGAAAGAGAGAGCGACGGGGCGCGGTTGGATTCAGCCTTCCGCAACGTGACATTCACGAGACGACCCGCCGTGAGGCGCAGGCGCTGGGTAATGAGATCCAGATAGTTGTCGTGGATCCAGATGGCGGCAAAGTCATTGGGCACGCCCAGCGTCATCGCATCTTCCGTCGTCTCGAGGCAGGTCATGGGCTCGAACCACATCTGGAACACGTCCTCGGGAAACAGCTCCTTAAAGTCGCATTTGACGGATTCCCAGAGGCTGGGTGAAAGAGACAAAGAGGGCATGGAACGGGCGGAAGAAGGGGATTTATTCACACTGCGCCGCCGGAGGCTGAAAATCACGTCACGCTGAGCCTCGCTTACGCTTCCTGCCTGCAACGAAATTCATGCCGGGTCATTATCAAGAAAAGTGGGAGCGGGGTGAAATTGTAAACAGTTGATGACCAAAGGCTGCCAGCGGGTGTTGCCGGGGAGCTGAGGAACAAGGCTAAAGGGGACGTGAGAAAGAACCTTCGGACGGGAGAGAAACGCTGAACGACGGCGCAGTAACAGGGAACCCAAAAAGCATTTCAAGCGGAAGTTTCTGACATGTTATTCACCATGGGCGTGGGCATAACTTTTCGGATTATTTTATTGCCACCAAGGCGCGTGATGGGCGCGGAAAAAGCGCCGTAAGATTGGCGTAATCGCGTGGCGGGGAGATCGCGATGGAGAGGGCTATGGAAGCCGGTTCCGAGGTTACGCGGCAGTGACGAACGCGTGAGGGTGCGTAGCTTTCTGAATACACCGCGCCGGAATGCTTCAGGCGTGCGCCGGCGCGGGATCGAACCATTTCCCGTGTTCCTTGATGAGGGCGATGAGCTTCGCGTCCGCGTCGGCCTGCGCGATGTTGTACTGCACGCAGTTTTTGCCGACGTAGAGATTGATTTTGCCGGGCGCGCCGCCGACGTAGCCGAAGTCGGCGTCGGCCATTTCACCCGGGCCGTTCACGATGCAGCCCATGATCGCGATCTTCACGCCCTTGAGGTGACCGGTCTGGGCGCGGATGCGCTGGGTGGTGGTCTGAAGATCAAACAGCGTGCGACCGCAGCTGGGGCAGGCGACAAACTCCGTCTTGGAGATCCGCGCGCCAGCGCCTTGGAGGACGTTGTAGGCCAGCCGGGTTGAGCGCGTGACGTCGGCCTCGGTCTCCACGCTAACCAGGTCGCCGAGGCCATCGCAAAGCAGGCCGCCGGTCAGGAAGGAGGCCTCGAGCAGTTTGGACAGAAAGCTGTTGTCGCCGCGCACGGCGCTGGCCGTGGTATTGCGAATCCACAGCGGCGCTCGCAACCCGAGCCCGTGGAGCGCGCCGGCCAGCTGGCGGTAGGCACCCAAAGAGTGGCCTGGAGCCGCGAGAGTGGGCGTCGGGATATTGAGGGTGAAAATCAGTCGATCATCGCCCAACGCCTGCAGCGTTTCCCCGAGGGTCGTGGCGTCGGCCGCAGTCACCTGGCAGGCGAGGAAATGATTATGAAGGCGAACCAGGTCGGCAAAGGCGCGCAACGCCTTGGCTTCGTCCGCTCCGAAGCGGCGCAGCAGCACGACCCGGCTGGCACGCGCGGAGAGAAGAGGCGTGAGTTCGGCGGGCGTGAGTGTCGGAGCAAGTTCCAGGACAAGAAAGCCTTCGGGCCAGGGCGTGGCCGCTAGTGCTGCCAGCTCGGCGGTATTGGCCACGGGCAGAAGTAAACCTTCGGCGGGGGTGTCCTTCAACTTGGACACGGTGAGTTCGCGCACCGCGGCGGGCAGGGCCTCGATTGATGGCACGCGAACAATGACCCGAGGCGGCAGTTCGGGTCCGACGCGGCAATTTTCCCCTAGGGCAAGGGTGGTCGTTTCCCGTTTGGTGAAATGGTAGGGGTCGATGCCATCATCGGGGCGATCGGCCATGGGCGATGGGCCATCGCCGACCCACAGGCTCATCGCTTTGTCGGCGATGGCGCGGGCGACCGGGATTTCGTACACGCTGTCCTCGGTCAGCGACACGCGAATGGTATCACCCAAGCCGTCGAGCAGCAGCGAGCCGATGCCGATGGCACTCTTGATGCGACCGTCTTCGCCGTCGCCGGCCTCGGTGACGCCGAGGTGCAAGGGGTAATGCATGGCTTCCTGCGCCATGCGCTGCACGAGCAATCGGTAGGCCTGGATCATGACCTTCGGGTTCGAGGCCTTCATCGACAGGATGATCTGCTTGTAAGAGTGCGACTCGGCGATGCGGAGAAACTCGAGCGCACTCTCGACCATGCCGAGCGGGGTGTCACCGTAGCGGTTCATGATCCGGTCGCTGAGCGAGCCGTGATTGGTGCCGATGCGCATCGCGCGGCCCAGCTCGCGGGAGCGGAGCACGAGCGGCGTAAACGAATCATGCAGGCGCTGCAGCTCGGAATCGTAGTCGGCGTCGGAGTATTCGCGGACGGCAAATTTCTTTTTGTCGGCGTAGTTGCCGGGATTCACGCGCACTTTCTCGACATGCTCCACGGCTTCCATGGCAGCGCTGGGCAGGAAATGGATGTCGGCCACGAGCGGGATGTGGCCGAAACCTGCGGCAGTGAACTGCTCGCGGATATCTTTCAGACATTTCGCGGCGGCGACGTTCGGCGCGGTGATGCGGACGATTTCACAGCCGACCTCGGCGAGGGCAATGGCTTGTTTCACCGTCGCGGCGACATCCTGCGTGTCGCTGGTCGTCATCGACTGCAGCCGGATGGGGTTCGCGCCGCCGACGCCGACTTGGCCGACCCTGACCTCGAGGGTGGGCCGGCGCACGGTCGAGAAACGTGACGCGCAGTAGGACATGCGTCGAGCCGCTCAGGGTTTGGCCGCAGGCGCTGCCGGAGCGGGCCCCAATTGGGATTCCGTCCGATTGGCCGAAACGTCTCGCGCCAGGCGACGGGCGTCAAAGAAGCCCACGTAGATGATCAGCGAAATCAGGAGGGCGAAACACACGCTCTGGGCGGTGATGACAAAATTCGTGGGCAGCGCGCGTCCGCGGAGGCGGGCGATCGTGGCAAACAGGATCTGGCCGCCGTCGAGGACGGGGATGGGCAACAGATTGAAGATGGCGAGGTTCACGTTCACCATGATCGTAATGATGAGGACCGCACGAATGCCGGCCTCCGCGGCGCTTTGGAAGATGCGGATGATGCCGATCACGCCGGAGGTCTGGGCAAGACCGACGTCAGAGTGTGGGCTGATCAGACTCCAGATCGACCGAAACACCATCTTGGCCTGGTCGGCGAGCAGCGTGAAGGGCGACGGATGGGTCAGGCGGAATCCGGTGGTGAGATCGAGGCCGAGGCGCGTGCCGGCTTTGGCGCTGGGGGTCGCGGGAATCGTGAGCGTGGTCTCGGCGCCATTCCGGCGCACGTGCGCCACGACGGAACGCGCGATGGTGGAATCAAGGTATTCGCGGTACGTGGCCTCATTCAGAACGGGGGTCTCATCGAGACGCAGGATCTCGTCATTGCGTTGGAAGCCGGCGTGTTGGCCCACCGAGCCGGCGGTGACGCCATGCACAATGAGTTCATAGCCCGGCGCGATGCCCACGCGGCGTTCCTTTTGCTCACCGGCGATTCGCGGCTGTAGCGCGATCTGCATCGGCCGGCCCTGGCGCTCGACCATAAAAATAACCTGACGCTCGCCCGAGGCGCTGCGGCCATCGCCCAGCATCAGCGAGGCCTTTACTTCGTTCCAATCCTTGACGGTGTGTCCGTCAATGGCTTGCACGATATCGCCGACCTGCAGGCCAGCTTCCAGCGCGGGACTCGGGACCGTGGTGCCATCGCTCAAGTCCAAGGTGGGCGCGATGTAACCGATGCGCGTGGAGGAAGTCACATTGCTCTCCGGCAGACCAATCACCCAGAGCACGCAGGCGAGGGCGAACGCGAGCAGGACATTGAAAGTCGCACCGGCGACGAGCACGATCAACTTGGTGCCGTAGGTCAGGGCGGGTAATTTGGCGACGTCGGAAGAGATGAGGTCCGGCGATCTTGAACCATCGCTGGGGCTGTCGCCCTCGATGGCACCCAGATCGGCGATTTGGGGCAGGAGCACATAACCACCCAAAGGAATCCATGACACACGATATTCCACGCCGTCGTTGCCGCGTCGCGACCAGATGGCCGGTCCGAAGCCAATGGAGAATCGCTCGACCTTCACGCCGCGGCGGCGGGCGGCCAGGAAATGCCCCAGTTCGTGGATGAAGATGGACAAGCCCAGCAGCAAAACCGCCAGGGCCAGGGTCCAGACATTCGATAGGACGGAAGAAAGGAGATCAGACATGCGGGAAGGTTCAGGCCAAGTGGCTTTTGAGTTGGTGCGTGGCCATGCGCCGGGCACGGGAATCCGCGTCTAGGACTGCGGCAAGGGTATCCGGTTCAAAGTTTTCCACGGCTTGCAGAGTCTGATCGATGACCCGGGGAATCGCAAGGTAGGGGATCTGACCGCCGAGGAAGGCCGCGACGGCGACTTCGTTGGCGGCGTTGAAGACCGCTGGCGCAACGCCGCCGGCCGCCATAACCTGACGCGCCAAGCGGAAGCACGGATAGCGCAATTCGTCCATGGGTCGGAACTCGAAGCCCAGCAATTGCGTGAAGTCGAGGGCGGCCTCGATTCCCGGCGCGCGGTCCGGATGGAGCAGGGCGTGCTGGATGGGAAACGTCATCGACGGCGGCGAGAGCTGAGCGAGCATGGCGCCATCGGTGAACTCCACCAGGCAGTGCACGATGCTCTGCGGGTGCAGTATGGCCAGGCATTGCTCGGCGCGGAGACCGAAGAGCCATTGCGCCTCGATCAGCTCGAGACCTTTGTTGGCCATCGTGGCGCAATCGACGGTGAGCTTCGGGCCCATTGCCCAAGTCGGATGCTTGATGGCGTCGGCGGGGGTAACCTGCGCGAGCCGCTCGGCGGGCCAATCGCGAAACGCTCCTCCGCTGGCGGTGAGCATGATGCGCCGCACGCCGGCTTGCGGGTGGCCCTCCAAGCATTGAGCCAGAGCGCTGTGCTCGCTGTCCACCGGCAGGAGTTTTACCCGGTGCTGTTTCGCGGCGGCCATCACGAACTTGCCGGCGAGCACGAGAATTTCCTTCGACGCGAGCGCGAGGTCCTTGCCGGCCGCAATCGCAGCGAGCGCGGGCTCGAGTCCGGTAGTGCCCACAATCGCCACCAGCACAAGGTCGCACTCAGGGAGCTGCGAAAGCGCAATGAGTCCGCCCAGACCGCCGTGGAGCTGCGTGCCGGCAGGGAAATCACCGCCGGTCCTGGCCGCGGCGTAGGCGGCGTCATCAAACACGGCAACCTGCTTCACGCCGAAATCGCGCGCGATTTGGGCGAGCCGCGGGTGATTGGTGCGGGCGGCGATGCCGACGAGCTGAAGTTTGTCCTGGTGGGCCGCGATGACGCGCAAGGTGTTTTCGCCGACGGAGCCGGTGGCGCCGAGCAGGATGATGCGTTTGCGAGGTCTGGACGAGGAGGTGGCCACGAAAGCCCGCAAAGATGCAGGGCGGTGCCGGGCTCGCAAGAGCGGAGGAGATTTAACCGGCCTCAATCACGGAATTTTGACCCAGAAGTCATGGAGAGTGACACAGAGATCACGGAGGCCGACACTTAGGCGACGGACGAAAAACGACGAATTGGCTGCTGTCTGACCTGCGTGAAGTCGGTTGGTCCTCTGCGCTCCCGGCCGCGAAGACCGGATGACCTCGTTCAGCTTTACGGCAGGCCGAAGAGGAAAAAGCCGAGCGGGGCGGTGAGCAGCAGGCTGTCGCTCAGGTCAAATATGCCGCCGATCCCCGGGATCGTTTTCCCCGAATCCTTGAGTGCGGCGTGGCGCTTGATGATGGACTCCACGAGGTCCGAGACGATGGCGACGAGGGCGATGGGCGCAGCGAGCAACGCCCCGATCAGAGGCGTCATGTGCGGCGGCAACTGGCTCCGCGCGAGCCATGCGACGAGGGCGCCGATCCCCATGGAAACGAGGACACCGCCGATGGCGCCTTCCCACGTTTTCTTCGGCGAGATGACGGATGCCATTTGGTGTTTTCCGAAGGCCATGCCGGTCAGCAGCGCACCCACATCGCAGAATTTTGCGACGGCGATGAGCCAGAAGCACAGCAGCAGGCGACCATTGGGCGTGAGGTGCAGTTCGGGATCGATCTCCATGGGGGTGAGGATCCGCACGAGATACTGCAGCATGAGCGCGACGTAAACCAAGCCGAAGAGCGTGGCGCCGAGCGCCTCGACGCGCTTCAGCGGCTCGCGTTCGCTGAGGATGCGAATGGAAAACACGATGACGGCGAGCACGAGCGCATCGGAGCTTTTGGGAATGCCAATGTGCTGGTGGAGCCAGGGCGACACGGTGATGAGCGCGCCAAACGCCATGCCGAGCCGGTGAAACGGCGCGTGGCCGGCGCTGCCGAGCAGGTGGTAGAACTCGCGGAGGGTGAAGACGGAGACCAGCCCAACGAGCACGACAGCCCCCGTGTTACGGAAAAACCACATCACGGCAAAGATGACGAGCCAGAGAAACACGGTGCTGATGATGCGTTTGACCATGGGAATTTAGGGCGTGGGGCGGGAAGCCGGTTGGACCTGTTCGCCCGTCTGGCCGTAGCGGCGCTCGCGGCGGGCGTATTCGGCGCAGGCCTCGGCGAGGTCGGCCTTGGTGAAGTCCGGCCAGAGCACCGGGGAGAAAACAAATTCAGCGTAAGCGCCCTGCAGCAGCAGGAAATTACTCAGCCGGGTCTCACCTGACGTGCGGATGATCAGGTCCGGATCGGGCATGCCAGCGGTTGAGAGATAGCGGTTGAAGGTGCTCCACGAACCGTCGTTGAGCTTTTCCTGGCCGGCGGCAACGGCGGCAGCGTAAGCGCGAGCGGCGTCGACGACCTCGGAGCGCGAGCCGTAATTAAGCGCCAAGACCAGCGTGTAGTCGGTGAACTGGGCCGTCTCCTCGATGGTGTGACGCAGGTGTTTCTGCACGCCCGCGGGGAGTTCGTCGGTCCGGCCGATCGTGCGGAGGCGCACGCGGTCCTTCACGAAGGTCTTGAGCTCCTGTTTCAGATAAAATTCGAGCAGGCCCATGAGCGCCCCGACCTCATCTTTGGGGCGCTGCCAGTTTTCAACCGAGAAGGCGTAGAGCGTGAGCATGCGCACGCCGAGTTCGCGGGCGGCGTTCGTAACGGTGCGGACGGTTTCGACGCCGCGGCGGTGGCCCTCAATACGGGGGAGGCCCCGCTGCCGTGCCCAGCGACCGTTCCCATCCATGATGATGGCGACATGCGCGGGGATTTTCACCCGTGCGACAGGCTCGGGGCGGGCGGCGGAGTGAGGCATGCGAAACCCGCAGTTAGCGTGGCGTCGCTTGGTTTGACAAGGCCGGCTTCGTTGAAACTTCCAAGTATCAGCGCAGGGTTGCAATCAACGTAGGGCAGGGTCTTCGACCTGCCTGGTCGGGATGAATCCGGAAGGCGGGTCGAAGACGCCGCCCTACGTCAAATCCAGAGATGCCCGGAGCCCTTGCGAACCCGGCGAGGCGGGGTATGTTTTTGCCATGGCCAGCAAACCCCTGACGAAGACGGCAATCAAAACGGCGCTGGGTGAGTTGCCCGGCTGGAATTTTCGGCGCGAGGCGCTGACGAAAACCTTTACATTCGGTAATTTCCGGGAGGCGCTCAGCTTCATGGTGCGCGTGGGTTTCGAGGCCGAGGAAATGGATCACCATCCCGAGTGGACCAATATCTACAGCCGCGTGGTCATTCGGCTCAACACGCACGACGCCGATGGCAAGGTCACCGCGAAGGATGTGGCGCTGGCAAAAAAAATCGCCGCGGTTTCCTGGGTGGAGTGAAGGGGTTTGAGTTATTGGCCGAGGTCCCCTGCTGGCAGGCGCTTCCGGTCGATCCAGTGCGAGCCAACTCGCGGCCGACATCGGCCGGGACTTCTCGCGATGACAAGCAAGTCGCAGCCCGCCTAGGGCCGGGCCAGGAACTTCGTCTCGGTTTTCGTGAGAATGAAGTGATCGATGAGCCCCAGCCCGACGAGGATCAGCCCGAGGCCGTTGAAGACGATCATCGGCAGACCGATGATGAAGCAGATCAGATCGAGCACCTTGAGTTTGCGCGGCGCGCGGATCTGCACCCCGGTGGGGCCGTCGCTGATGACCTCCCAGCGCCGATTGACGTATTCGGCGACGTGCTTTTGAAACGCCGCGGCGGTATCCTGTTTCGCGTCCGGGTTGAAGAAACTCGCGGTCTCGGCGGCCTTGCGAAACGGGGCCACGGACCGACGCAGACGGATCTCCGACCACATCACGTCGCGATGCTCGGATTTCATCATGCCGACCCAGTCAGAATCGAGTAAGTCGGGGGCGACGGCCTGAACGGCGACGGAGACGCCGTCCTTATAGCCCTTGGCATTGGCGGCGAGCCAGATGGTTTTCCACTGCGGCTCGGTCGGCCAGCGCAGCAGACGCCGATCAGCCAGCATGTCGCGTAACTCGCGTTCAGTTTTGTCCATCCGGGGTAGGACGCAGACGCTAGCCGACCGGGCGCCTCTGGCAAAGCTGAAACTTATAAGAATTTTATTAGCGGGAAGCGGCCGACTAGCCTGCCCTGGCTTGGGGCAGCGCCCATGCTTCCGCCATGCGCCGAGCCGATTCCGTGGGCGAGCGCATAGCGAAATCCGATCCGGCACCCAGACGCCTTCGGAGGGTAATCGAAGGCGCCTTCACTCTTGAGCTGCGGATAACTCTCCACAGATCGGCGCCGCGACTCAAACTCGATGCGTCCTCAAGCCGCTGCCGTAGCGGACGAAGACGGTCGATCTCGCCGCCGACAATGTTTTCAGGAGCATGGATTGTTCACTGAATCCACCACAACGCGGCCTAATGGCGCAGCGCTCAAATGCGCGGTCACAGCCCCAGCATGAAGTTAAACGTCCGGTCGCTTTCGCCGGGGAGGCCTTCGTGGCCGTAGTCGGGATAGATCACCAGCTCCTTTTTGGACGTGATCTTATTGTAGGTGGCGAATTGCGAACTGGGTGGGCAGACGGTGTCCATCAGGCCGACGTACATGAGGACCTCGGCTTTGATGCGCGGGGCGAGGAACTGGATGTCAATGTAGCCGAGCTTCGTGAAAATTTCCGTCTCGCGCTTATGCAGCGGATCAAACTGCCGGAACCAGGTGCGGAGCTCCTCGTACGCGTCCTTCGCGAGGTCCATTTCCCACACGCGCCGGTAATCACTGAGAAACGGGAAGAGCGGAGCGGCGCGCTTGATGCGCGGCTCGAGGGCGGCGCAAGCGATGGTGAGGGCGCCGCCTTGCGAGCCGCCCATGGCGCCGACGCGGCTGGCGTCCACCTCGGGAAAATTCATCACGACGCGTGCGAGCTGCGCGGTATCGAGGAAGATCTGGCGGAAGGCGAGTTTGCGCGGGTCGGGATCATCGAGGCCGCGGACAATGTGACCGCGGTAGGTCGTGCCGAGCACTTCACCACAGTCCTCGGAGCGTCCGCCCTGGCCGCGACAATCGAGTGCGGCGACACAGAAGCCCTCGCCTGAGTACGCGAGCCGGCTGGCGAAATCGCCGCTGTTGCCGGTGTAACCGTGGAATTGGAGCACGGCAGGGTTTTTGTCGGGCGACTTTTTTGGGCGGACGTATTTCGCGTAAACGCGCGCGCCGCCGACGCCGGTGAACCACAGGTCGAAGGCTTCGCTGTGGCGCGGGCTGATTTCCTTCGAGGGCACGAGTTCCGGCTTGGGGTCGGTGGCGTCGAGCTCCTTCAGCGCGGCGGTCCAATAGGCGTCGTGATCCGCGGGACGCGGATTGAGACCCTGGTACGTTTTGAGGTCGGAGAGCGATTTATCGACGAGGGGCATGAGAAAACGAAGGGTGTTGGGTCAGGGGTCAGTGGTGAGGGGTAGGATAGCGAATGACTGAGCGGGGGCGGGTGGATTCGGGAGGAAAATGGGAAAGAGGCAAGACGGAGAGTAGGCAGGTTGATTGCGGGGTGGAGTAGC
The DNA here is from genome assembly GCA_039936075.1 of Opitutaceae bacterium. Lineage (GTDB taxonomy): Bacteria > Verrucomicrobiota > Verrucomicrobiia > Opitutales > Opitutaceae > Opi-474. Next base: position 10,088 of record JBDTJA010000270.1, read on the forward strand.
CACGAGCGTGAGCGAGTGGATCCCGGGGGGCCAACCCGTGCGAAAGCCTCCACTCGCTCACGCTCGTGGCTACTTCCTCGCGGGAGGCCAGCTGCTTTCGGATTGTCTCACGTGGCCGGGGGCGCGTGAGTGGGGGGATGAAAGTCGCGTTCATCAGTGGGACCAGCATCGTCAACTCGGACCTGTTTGCGTCGTGGGCGGTCAAGACGGTGGAGACGGCCTACGGTCCGGTCACCTACAAGACGCAGGGCGATTTCGCGCTGATCAACCGCCACGGCTATGCGTTCCCGCTGCCGCCGCACGCCATCAATTACCGGGCCAACATCCGTGCGCTGGCCGATCTGGGCTATCAGGACATCGTCTCGCTCAACTCGGTGGGCTCGTTAAAGAAGGAGCTACCCCCGGGCACATTCGTCTCGTGCAGCGACTACGTCGGCCTGCAGCAGGGACCAGCGACGTTCTTTGACCAGGAGTTGAAGGGCGGTGCGCCGGTGATTGCGAATAATCTGATCCCGCAGCTGATCGCGCAGCTCGCGCCCGAGTTCAAGATTCACCCGGGCAAAGTCTATGTGCAGATGCGCGGGCCGCGCTTCGAGACGAAGGCGGAGATCAAGATCGTGCAGTCGTGGGGCGATGTGATCGGCATGACCGCGGCGCATGAGGCCGACCTCTGCAGCGAGCTGGGCCTGCGGTATAACAGCTTGGCGCTGATCGACAATTACGCGAATGGACTCGAGGGCACCGAAATCGATTTCGCGAAATTTAAGGAGCTCGTGAAGGACAACCAGACGAAGGTAAACCGGCTGTTCACGCGCATGCTGGAAATTTTGAAAACCTGAGCGGTCCGCGAAGGGCGCGACTGAGGCGAATGGTCGGACCTGCGGAGTGGATTGCCCACGGGATACACGGAGCCCACGGAATCCGAGTCCGAACCCAGGCTCGGATTGAGGAATCCTTCTTCGGTGTTTTCGGGGTGTCCCGTGGGCAGCGATCCGAGGTTCGGATGGTTGCCTCTTGGTGAGCTTCGTGCTCTTGGTGGTGGAAATTCAAATTTATGAAAATCGGCGTAATCGGACTGGGGATCATTGGGAGTGTGTGGGCGCGGCATTATCAGGCGGCGGGAGTGCTCGCCGGCGCCTGGAATCGCACGCCGCAGCCGGATTTCCCGGCCTGGCAGCGAAGCCCCGCCGCGGTAGCCGCGGTGGCGGACGTCATCCAAATCGTCGTCTCGGATCCCGATGCGGTGGAAACGGTGCTGACAAACCTTCTGCCCAAATTGGGGCCGGGCAAGATCGTGGTACAATCGAGCACGATCGATGCGGAAAGTAGCGCCAAATTTGCGGAGCGGGTCGTGGCCCGCGGGGCGCGCTATCTTGCGGCACCCTTCACCGGCAGCAAGTTGGGAGCAGAGCAGCGCCAGACCATTTACTATCTCGGCGGCGATCGTCGTTTGATCACGGAACTGGAACCGCTGTTGGCGCTGGTCTCATCGCATCGCTTCGTCATCGGGACCAACGAGCAGGCGTGCACCCTGAAACTCGCGATGAACCTCAATCTCGCGGCGCAAATGCAGGCACTGAGCGAGGCGCTGACGCTCTCGCGCCGCGCGGGCGTGACCGATGACGTATTTTTCGACGCCATGAGCAAGAACGCGGGTTATTCCGGCCTGACGAAATTGAAGGAGCCGAAGCTCAAGGCGGGCGATTTCTCACCGCAATTTTCCGTGAAGCACATGTCGAAGGACATGCGTCTCGCGATGCACACGAACGGCGGCGCCGGGCTGCCGGTGCTGGGAACCGTGCGCGCGGCGCTGCACACGGCGGAAGCGCAGGGGCTCGGCGACGAGGATTTCTCGGCGTTAATCAAGCTGTTGGGAAAGTGATTTTTGTAGGGCGGGGTCGCCGAACCCCGCCAAACCTCCGCAAACCTTCCCGCGGATTTCGCAGATCGACGCGGATCGACG
>JBDTJA010000271.1:0-7309 GCA_039936075.1 Opitutaceae bacterium
ACTCCGCAATCCGTTTCATCCAATAGCGCGCCCAAATATTCGCCGAGTACGTTTGCATCGTAGATCCCACGGGAACCTCCTTTTTCAATTCCGCCCGGATTTGGTGGTCGATGTCACTTTTCAGGTCTTTGGCGTAATCCGTCCGCTGATATTCCGCAGATGACTGGAAAGCATTCATCGTGCCGCACCCACTCACGAGCACGGCGACCACCAAAGACAGTGTGAGGAGTGATTTTTTCATGGCGTAAGTTACTTGGCGTGAGACGGAGTCAACCGCCGGAAGGGAATTAATGTTCTTCCATCCTGAATGTGAAGGTGCTCATGCACCCTTCAATCACTCCCCGACCGGCTGCTTATTCTTCCTTCTGTCCAGGGTCTCGATGATTCACCCCTGTCTGACGGCTGCCATTGTGGTCTTGAAGGAGGGGGTTGCCGAAGTGTGAAGACACAGCAAACCCCAAGACCCCACCGATGCATTTTTCGCTCGGTTAGTTCCCCAGCATCCGCACGCGCCGGTCTTTCCGGGGCAATTGAAGCGTAACCACGGTGCCGACGCCTTCCTTGCTCTCGATGCCGATCTGGCCGCCGTGCTCGCGCATGATGCGCTGCACGATCATGAGGCCGAGTCCGTGGCCACCCGGCTTGGTGGTGTGGTAGGGCTCGAACAGGCGGCCGAGATCCTCCTGCTTGATGCCGGCCCCGCTGTCGCCGAAGAGCAGGAACACGCTCCCGTCGTCCGCGTGGGTCCGGATCTTCAGTTTGCCGCCGGGCGTCATGGACTCGACCGCGTTCTTTATCAGATTGAAAAAGACCTGCTTCAGCTGATTCCGGTCCGCCATCACGATCGGCAGATCGTCCGGCGTCTCCGCCTCGACCTTGATCCCGCGATCGGCCAATTCGCCGTGCTGAAAACGCAGCACCTCGGCGAGCACCTCCGTGAGATTCGTTTCGGCCAGATCCGGCGGACGCGGCCGGATCGCCTCCAAAAAATTACTCACGATGCCATCAAGCCGCTCGACCTCGCCCGCACAGATGCGAATCGACTCGTTCAACGAGGCCGCATCGGCGTCCTGGGCGAGTTTCAATTTTTTCAGCTTTCGCTCAATGAGCTGCAAATGAATCGTGAGCGAGTTGAGCGGGTTGCCCAGCTCGTGCGCCACGCCGGCGGCGAGGAGCAGGATCGACGACGTGCGTTCACTCTCGATTCGCGCCGCCGTGGTCTGCTTGTCCTTGGTAATATCGGAAAGGATGACGGCAAACCGGCGCGACCCGCCCTTTCCCTCCCCGCGAAACGGCACCATGTATAACCGCACGCTTTTCGATTCCGGGTAGGTCAGCTCAAATTCGCGCGCCACGACCGGGGACGCGGCGCCTTCCGCTTCCAGCGCCGCCTCCAGGGAGCCTCGCAATCCGGGGACCAATCGCCACAGCGTTTCGCCCGCCAGCGCTTCAGAACCCAAACCAATCAGCCGCTGGGCCGCGTCGTTCGCGTACTCGATCCGGCCATTGGCGCTGATCACGAGCACGCCTTCCTGCAACGTGTTGAAAATATCCTCGAACAGTCCCCGCTCGCGCGCCAGCCGCTGGACGAGATTCGCCAGATTCACCGGATCGAGCGCATCGAGCCGCCCAAGCACGCGATCGAGCGAGGAGTTTTTCTTCCCAGACATCGCACCGACTATGGGGTGATGCCGTGCCGCCGGTCAACGGCGGTCAGACCCGAGCTCCAGAATTTTACCCTGGATCACCCGGCGACCCCGGAGCAATCCAAGCCCCTCCGCGGGCCGGTTGTCATTCTGAGCGCAGCGAAGAATCGACTCGGCCGCGGTTGATCCCATTCCAATTGGATGCTTCCCGTCGCTCAGCGTGACAAATTCGAATCAGGTTTGCCGCTGCCATCCATAGACGTACGGCACCTCCAGCCGGTCGCCCGGCCCCACGCTGCTCAGCCACACGTCGCGGCCGTTCAACTCCTGGTCACTCACTGGCGCGGCCACAAGAATGAGCCGGTCCTGGTCCGCGGATGCCACCAAGCCGATCCGTTGGAAATTCGCGTCGAGTGCCGTCGCGCCAGCATACGACTGCGAGAACACGAGCCGCGCCTGCGTCTCGAGCGTCTTACCCTTCACCGCGCTGACGCGCATCTGCCCAACCAGCAGGTCATCCTTGGTCGAAAGCACGAGCCCCTCTGGTGAATAATGCGCCGCAATCACGGTGTGCGCCGTCGCGCCGGCGGGAGACGAAAAGCGCACCACGCGGCCCACCATCGCGGCCGCATCCGGCGCATTTATAAAATTGTCGTCGTTGAGGAACACGGTGACCTCCGCTTTCAGCGGATCGATCTTGGTCACGCGGCCGACCGCCCGCGTCGGCGCATGATAGACTTGCGTGTCGATTTCGACGGCCGATCCACCCGCAAAAAAGAGCCGCTCCAGTTGCCCGCTCTCGGCGAACGTCGCCACCATCGTCTGCGCGTGGACCTGAAACTTATGTCCCGCTGCAATGAAGGGCTTGGTTTCATCGGTGAGCCCATGGATCACGATGTCTGTCTTTCCATCCGCCCGGACCGCGATGACCGCGGTACCGAGGGCAATCTCCTGGCGCGTCACGGTGCGCAGCGCTGGTTGGTCCGAATACGGCTCCAGCACGGTGACAAACGCGCTCACGAATTTCTCGCCCGGCACCGCCAGCCGGCGGGCCAGAATGTATTTGAGGACCTGTGGAAGCTTCACCGGCGTCACGCGCGCGTCCGCCACCATCACGGTCTGACCCGGCTGCTCCAGCACCCGCATCCGTAGTTTCGCCGCCGGATCCTTCTCATGGGTGTAATCGACCGTCCACTCCCCCGCCTCATGCCGCTGCACCGCCGTGAAATGCTGAAAGCCTGAACCGCGGTAATCCGCGTAGCCCCCCTTGTAGCCGGGCGCCCCGAGCACAGGATCGTCGTAGATTTCATCCAGTCCCACCTTCTCCCCTGCGAGCGTGCCCTTGGCAGGCGGAGTCCAGGTCCCGCCCGTGAGCACAAATTTTCCCGGCGGTCCATGCAGGCTGTAGTCGTGCTGGCGGCCGCCCGCGACCACGAAGAAATCCACGAAGTAATTCTGCCCCGCCCCGACGTCCACCATCACCAGCGCCCGGCGATAGGTTTCGCACTGGGGGTAGGTGCCCGGTGCGCTGACATCGAGCACGCGCGCCCCCGCGCCCTCGGCCATGACCTGCACCACTCCCGGCCGGTTTCCGGGCTGCGGGGTGGCGTCCACCGTCACGGTATTGTGCGAGATCGTGTGCAGCGACCATGTGAAGATGCCGGGCACATATTCGTTCATCGCGTCGGGATAACCGAGATCCGGCATCATCGGCTGGCCGTGCGCAAACAGGTCCAGCTGCAGCCGGTCGTAATGCGCGTGGTTCACATGCTGCCCGAAATAAATCGAGGCGGCCGTGTCATCCGCCGCATTGTTCAACAAGCCGAGTCCGAAACCCGACAGCAGCCGCGAGGGCTGCGGAGCAACACTCCGGCCACCGGTTGGCGGCGAGGCTGCAGCGATCGGCGGATGCAGCAGTGACGTGAAATCCTTGAATCCATCCGCCCCGCTCGCTTTCAGGCCGGCCAGGAACTCGGCATACCGCACGTCGCCGTAGAGGCGGTAGGCCTGCTGGTAAACTGAGGCGTCACCGCCCACCACGCCGCCATAGATGCCCGTGGTGTCGCCAATCGCCGGGGTGTGGCGGCCGATTGCGATGCTGGCCAGCGGGGCGTCGTAGAGCCGGCGCAACCGTGGCAGCGTCGAGCTGTCCACCCCGAGCTTCGGCAGCAATTCCACCATGGCGGAGATATTTTGGACCCAGTGTTCGTTGTAACCGGGCGACTCGTCGGGCTGGCCGTCACGCCACACCAGGGTGTTGAGCGCTGTACTGAGTCCCAGGTAAACCGCGCCAGTGCGCTGGTCGAGGACCGAGGCGAGATAGCGCGGATTGTCCGCGTGCTGGCGCACGATCGCGAGCATGAGCAGCGAGCGCTGATGCATGCCGTAATTGCCCCGCGATTTTTTCTCAAAGTACGCGTCGATCCCCTCTTCGAGAATCCCGCCCTCGATCTGCGAGCAGATCTGCCGCGCTGTTTGGCCGAAAAGTTTTTGCAGCGCCGTGTCGCCCGGAATCGTTTCCCACACGGCGTCGTAGGTCTCGGCGAATTGCGCCACGAGATACGTCTCCCAGATGGCGTTGACGATCTTCCCCGTGTAACGTGAGCCGTCCTTCTCCGCCAGAAGCTGCCCGTAGCGCGACTGGCTCTCGTGATCCATGTTCGGATAAACCTCCGCGATCCGGGTCAACAGGACCGCGGCTTTGTGGGCGTACTTCGCCTCGCCCGTGAGCAGGTAAGCGCGACCCAGCGCGGCGAGGCCGCCCTTCACGCTGGCATGCGGCGCCGAGGTATGCTCCATCCACAGCCAGTGATTTGCCGCCGCCACGAACCAGTAGCGTGCGCCATTCGGCCCCACCCAGCCACGGCCATCGTCCACGTACGGCCCGTGGAAATCCGTGCGATCCTCGAAGCCACTCCGGTAGAATTTGCCGTAGTCATTGCTCGGGTACGTCTCGCCGCCGATCGGGCACTTCACCTGGAACGGATGTTGGGGATCGACGATCCATGGATAAAAAGTTCCGGTGGCCTCAAAGATTTTTTTGCCGTGGATGGGGCAGCCTTCCGGGCAGCACTCGAACGCCCTCGGCACTTCGGCTCCCGGCACGACATTCCGCAATGCCTCGTCGGTCCATTCCGCCCAGTAATTCGCCTCTTGGATGATCTTGTCAGCCACCGCCCGCGCGGCGGGGAAGGTCGCGACGTTGGCTCTGGCCTGCTGGATCTCAGCGGCGGTGAATAGCGTGCGCGCATCCTTCGCGGGAAACTGCGGCCGATGGATCTTCGGCGGCAGGATCACCCCGACGGGCAGGGTCGGGGTGCCCGGGCCGGACGCGGCCCAGTCGTCATTGGGATTTGGCACGGGAACGGCAAAAACCAAATTCGCGGTCAAAGCGAGCCCGACCATCGCCACGTTAGCGTCCCGGCCGTCATTTATCACCGCGGTTTTGTCCCCGGTGCTTTGCGAGCATTGCCGCAATGAAAGCGGACCACACCTCGTTCGGCTGCCAGAGCCCGCGCAGGAGTTGAAACGCCTTGTCGTCAGGCCAGCTGAGTCGGATCGCCCAGTACAATCCGAGAAAGACCGTGACCCTTAGGTTGGCCGCGCAGTGCACGAGCACCTTCTCGCCGCGGTGGGCCTCCATTGACTCAAAAAACGCCAGCAGGTTGGCCTCGGTCGGGGTCTCGAACTGCACCGGAATGTGCACATACCGCATACCCAAACCGACGACGGTGCCCGGCTCATCCGGTAGCGAGTAACGCGGCTGATCGTGGAGCGCCAGGTTGATGACCGTCTCGAACCCCGCCTCCGCCACACTCTGCAGCTGCGGCACGGTCGGTTGCCCCGACGTAATCAACGACTCATCCACGGCGCGGAAGTTGTGGATCAGCGTGTAGGCGGGTTCGGGCATTGGAGATAATTTGTCAGGGCTGTTTCGCGACGAAGGCCATCCCGAGCGCATACACGGTCATGTGGACCAGGAGATTGACGGTGACAACCCCCACCCACGCAAACGGCACCAGCATCCGCGGTCGCCAACGCGTGAAGGCCCATCCAAATAGCACCGTCGCCACGCTCCATTCGACGGCGTCTACCAGCCACGACTCAGGCGGGGACAACACGGTCACGAAATGGCCGTCCTGCAGCCGGGCGAGCAGCGGCCAGGGAAACCCTAGGCCGGGCACAAGGTGCGTAACCGCCGCGCAGCCGGCAAAAACCAGCATAGCCCCGACGAAAGCCTTCTGCGGTAGAACCCAAACGCCCTGCGCGATGAGTCCGATACCGAGCAAGCCCACAGAAACAATAATCCACCAATTCATAATTTTACCGCCGCCGGTTTCAGCTCCGGCCGAGCGGGGCTCCACTCGCGGCGCAGAATACTGTAGAGAGCTGACGATCGCACCCGGCCATCCCAGGCAATTTTGTCCTCCCGCGCAATGCCGTCGAGTTTCGCGCCGAGTTTTTCGATGGCGCGGCGGGACCGCAGGTTACGCTCGTCGGTCTGCAACCCCACCCGGTTCATCCCCAATTCGATGAAGGAGTGCGCGAGGAGGAGGTCCTTGCATTCCCGATTGACGCCTGACCGGTGAAACGCCGCCCCGAGCCAGGTGGAACCGATCTCCAGCGACCGGTTGGCCCGGTCCACATGCCAGAGCGAGGTGCTGCCGATGTGCTCTCCTTTCTGGCGGTGAAAAATGGCGAACGGGATGCGCACGCCTTGCTTCTGTTGCGCCAAGGCAGTCTCAACCTCCGCCCGCATGGCCGCTTCGTCGACCGGCGGTTTACGCAGCCACCAAGTCCACAGGCTTGGATCAGGCGAGTGACGCAGAAAGTCAGCGATATGGTCAAACGACAGCGGAACCAGCTCAACGGTGTTGCCTGACAGGACCATGGTAGGGCGGAAACGTGATGTTCCGTCAGGCCGGGGGCAAACCTCCATTCGCACAGCGAAAGCCGCGAGGCCACTCAGCAAGATGACGGAGGTTTGCTAGCGTGAAGCATAAAATGTGAAACCCGCCCGTCGGTGTCGCGATTAAGCATGCGAACCGACGCATAGATCATGGCGCGCTTCCATTCCGGCATCGCGCGCGGCGTCTGCTCTTCGAGCAGAAAGCGCATGCGATCCTCCCAGAATTCGACTCCGCGCGGATGCAGCGCCGAGTGCCGCACGACCGCGCTGCGGGATTTCTCGAAATGGTTGCGCCACCAATCCGGCGAGTGAACCGCCAGGCAGGCCGGAAACTCGATCAGGAGCTCCTCCGGCATGTCCGGGGTGATTTCCTCGCGATAACAGGGACAGCCAATGACGATCGAGCCGCCTGGCTTCAGAAACTGCATGAGATAGGGCGGGTACAGGTCGTCCGTACCAAAATAAAAAAAAGCATTCATCGAGAAAATCGCGTCGAAGAATCCCGATTCCAACGGCAGAATCCGCGCATCTGCCCGCACGGGCACGACCAGGCCTTCAGCTCCCGCCGACGCCGCGCGGGCCGCCAGATCGTCGGGCACGTTCGCATCGACCGCATGAACGTTAACGCCGAATTCGCGCGCCAGAAAAATCGACGTCACTCCCACCCCACAGCCCAGATCCAGCACCCGCATTCCAGGGCGCAGCGAAAGCATCTTCGCCATGTCCGAAGCCAAAAAAAGGCCGCCTTGGCCGG
>JBDTJA010000272.1:0-10844 GCA_039936075.1 Opitutaceae bacterium
GGGCGCGGACATCATTTTTGTCGCGGTCAACACGCCGACCAAGACCTATGGCGTGGGGGCGGGCCGGGCGGCGGACTTGCGGTTCATCGAGTCGGTGGCGCGCACAATCGCCGAGGTGGCCACGGGACCGAAGATCATCGTCGAGAAGTCCACGATTCCCGTAAAGACAGCTGAGACGATCAAGGACATCCTCGGCGCCAACACGCGTGGCATCAAGTTCGAGGTCCTGTCGAATCCCGAGTTTCTGGCCGAAGGCACGGCCGTGGCGGACTTGATTTTACCCGATCGGGTGCTGATCGGCGGCGAACGAACGCCGGGCGGTGAAAAGGCCATCCAGACCCTCGTGGACGTCTATGCGCGCTGGGTGCCACGCGACCGGATCATCACGACCAACCTGTGGTCGTCGGAACTCTCGAAACTTGTGGCGAACGCGTTCCTCGCGCAGCGCATCTCCTCGATCAATTCAATCTCGGCGTTGTGCGAAGCCACTGGCGCTAACGTGGATGAGGTGGCCAACGCCATCGGTCGTGATTCGCGCATCGGCTCGAAGTTTCTGAAGGCCTCGGTGGGCTTTGGCGGCTCCTGCTTCCAGAAGGACATTCTCAATCTCGTGTACCTCTGCGAACACTACGGGCTGCCGGAAGTCGCCGCCTACTGGGATGGCGTGGTGAAGATGAACGACTGGCAGAAGCATCGCTTTGCGGGAAAGATTTCCCGCGCGCTGTTCAACACCGTCGCCGACAAGAAAATCGCGATTCTGGGCTTTGCCTTTAAGAAGGACACCAACGATACCCGCGAATCCGCGGCGATTTCCGTCTGTCGCGATCTGCTCGCCGAGCAGGCAAAGGTGGTGGTCTACGATCCGAAGGTACCGGCGGACGAGATCCGCGTGGATGTGCTCGGCAAGGGCAAGGAAGACGCGCGGCTCATCGTCGCCAAGAGCGCCTACGAGGCCGCGGAGGGCGCGCACGCCATCGCTGTCGTGACTGAGTGGGACGAATTCAAGACGCTGGATTACGCCAAGATGTTCGCGGGAATGCACAAGCCGGCGTGCATCTTCGATGGCCGTAACATCCTCGACCTGGAGAAGCTGCAGGCCATCGGCTTCCGCACCTACGGCATCGGGAAATAAGCATCGATCATTCCGCGGATCGCACGGATTTACGCGGATAGTTCAAGCCATCCGCAATCATTCGCGAATTCTGCGGGTTTCTAGCTAGACGATCGGCAGGGACGCGAATTTAGCGCCGAGCACGGGCTCGGACGGGCAGCCTAACCAGCGATCGAGCATGGTAGCATATACTGCGCGAAAATCAGTCGTGTAGGTGAGGTCCTGGTTGTGCGCGAGGTTGAGGTCGGGCGCGGTGCCGTGCAGGCCGCCTTTGACGCGCGCGCCCATCACAAAGAGCGGCGCGGCCGTCCCGTGGTCGGTGCCGCGGCTTTCGTTCTCGCTTGGGCGGCGGCCGAATTCGGAGAAGGTCATGGTTGTCACCTGGCCGTCGAGTTTGTGCAGCTGGAGATCCTTCTGAAACGCCGCGAGTCCCTCGGAAAGCGTGGTGAGGAGATTAGCCTGCTGGTTTGCCTGGTTGCTGTGCGTATCGAAGCCGCTCAGCGAAACGAAATAAACCCGCGTGGGCAGGCCGGAAGCGATCAATGCCGCGACATTGCGCAGAGAGGCAGAAAACGCATTGCCGGGGTAGCTGGACGAGGGCTGGTAGCTGCCGAGTACCTGCTGGACTTTTTTCTCGGTGACGAGCGAGTCCATGAGCGTGTGCTTTAGGAAGGTGGCATTGTCATTCTCGCCTGCGGTGGTCTGGCCGACCAAGGACTCGAGCAGGCGACGGTTTTCCTCGTTTTCGCGGCGATTGCCCTGACCGGGGAGCAGCCCGAACGTCGGGTGATCGTGCGCGCCGAGAAAAGACTGGGGCACGCCATTACTGATATGCACACCCACGGGATCGTGAGCGTCAGCGGGCTGACCGGCACAGGCGTTGTCCATGAAGCGCCCGATCCAGCCGGTGGATAGAAATTCGCCGCTGCCACTCGCGGTTTCCCAGATCTCGGTGGAGCGGAAGTGGCTGCGATTGGGGTTGGGATAACCGACGTTTTGGATCACGGCGAGTTGGCCGTCCTGCACGAGACGGTGCATAGCGATGCACGAGGGATGCAGGCCGAGGGTGCCGTTCAAGCGCAGGACTTTTTCCTTCGCGATGCCGATGGTCGGCCGCAGGCGATAGTAATTGGCGTCCTCGAACGGAACGAGGGTGTTGAGACCGTCATTGCCGCCGGCGAGCTGGACGAGCACGAGGATAGGGCGGTCTTTTTCCGGAGCGAGCGACGCGGCCCGGACGGAGTTGACGAGGAACGACGGCGCGAAGCGGCTGAAGGCGAGCAGACCGATGCCGCGGGCGGAGAGGTGGAGGAATTCGCGCCGAGTCGTGGGAAAAAGCGGGGTGGGAGACGAGGAGGACATGGCGGGGTTCAGCAGAGTTGATACTCGGGGGATTGAAGCAGCGTGACTGCGGCGCGCCGGAGGCGGCGCAGCTTCTGCGGCTCGTCGGACTGGTCCGAAGCGAGAAAATGTCGCACGCAGTCACGGAACTCAGGCGCGACAGGCAGCGCGAGATAATCGACCAGGAGGCGCTGGGTGGCCGCGGTGGAATCGAGCGCGGCCAGTGGTGCCAGCAGTTCGTCGGTGACGGTGAAATTGTTGATCCCATTCGTGCGTGCGGCCACGAGCTCGAGTTGTTCGTCGGCGTTGAGCGTCCTTTCGTTGAGGGGCGAGAACAGGGACTCGACAAGTTGGCGGCGCACCTCGAGCGTGGCGGAGTTGATCCAGCTGCGTCCGCCGACCCAGCCGCGGACATTGGGCGGATTGAAAAGCATCTGGCCCATCTGCCGGAGCGGAATCAGGACCCGGCGGGGGAGTGGCGCCACGCTCAAATCGAGGTCCTGCACCAGCCCGAGATAGAACTGAATGGGGCTCTTGATGAAATCGCCGCGAAACTCGGCCGCGTAAAAGAGTCGGCTGCCGAAGAAGCGCAAAGCCAGCGCCCGGAGATCATAATCCTTCGTCCGCCACCAGCCGCCGAGTTCGAGGAGATAGTCAGGCGGCAAGGGAGTCCCGGAGAGATAGAATTTCACCATCTCATGCGGCACGAAAGCGCCAGCGGCGGGCTGCTGGAACGCGAGGTCGATGACATCATCGCCCGTGAAGCGGCCGCTCTTCCCGAAAATGGTTTTGCTCGTGCTATCGTGCTGGCCCGGGACGAAGCGGAATGCGCCGAACTGCTGGCGGTAGCCGGTAAAGGCGCGGGCGGACTCCTTGATGTCATGCTCGGTGTAGTTTCCCTCGCCGAGGAGGAAGAGTTCGAACAGTTCGCGGGCGAAATTCTCGTTGGGGGCGCTGCGTTTGCTCTGGTTCAGATCAAGGTAATCGACCATCGCCGGCGAGCGGGAAATGGCCTTCGCGAGCGTGGGCGCGGAGCCGAGGGCATGGCGGGAAAGGATATCGAAGTGCTCGTAGATGAGAGCAGCGTTTTTGACCTTGTCGACGGCGACGACGTAGATGTCGCTCAGAAAGAGCACCCATTTGGCGAACGCGGCGTTGGCAGGCTGCGCGGCGAACTGGAGCCACTTGATACTCATGTCCTGAATGGCAAGCTGGGTGCGTTCGCGGGCTTCCCGTTGCAGGCGCCGCTTTTCGGGCCCCGCAGGTGCGTTTTTGACGCCGCGGGCCAGCTCAGGCGTTTCCTGACGCAGATGGTGAACGAGTGTGGGCTCGGCAAACGTTGAGGGCTGCGTCGGAAAGAGGCGGTCGAGCGTGGCTGGCAGGCCTTCTCTCGTCGCACGCGAGATCTCGGCCGGCGAGGCGGTCCAACCGACCCGCCGCAGGAGATGACCCGCGGCGCCGGCATCCCACGCGGTGGCAGGCAACGGTTCCCATGCCTGGGTGGGAGCAAAGAGGAGGGGCATGGGACTAATGACGCCTCAGCTCCAGGACGGTTTCCTCGGACGAAAATTAGATTCCGAGCGCCGTGCGGTAGATGCGGGGGACGCGTTTTGTGACCGAGCAAAGCGTTTCCCACGGAATGGTGTCGGCCCAGCGACTGAACTCCGTAATGGAAATCTCACCGGCATGCTGGCGTCCCACGAGGACGACTTCGTCGCCGCACTTCACGCCGGGTACGTCGGTCACATCGACAATTGTCTGATCCATGGTGACGCGGCCGAGCACGGGACAGCGCTGACCGGCAATGAGGACTTGGGCGCGATTACTGACGGCCCGCGGGATGCCATCGCCATAGCCGGCACAGAGCACGGCGACGACGCTGTCGCGCGTGAGCGTGCGTGTGCGGCCATAACTGACCGTGGTGCCGCCCGGCAGCGTCTTGGTGATGCCAACGCGCGTGCGGAAGCTAAAGACCGGCTCGGTGTGGACTTGAGCAAGCAGGGAGTGGGGATGGGGGAGAATGCCGAATTGCAGCAGGCCGACGCGCACCGCGTTGAAGGGGCTTGCGCCGGGCATGGTCTCAAGGCCCGAGCTGTTGTCAGCGTGGACAAAAAGCTCGCTGAGCTTGATGCCCTGGAAACGTGCCAGCGCCGCAAGAAAACGCTTCCGCTGCTCGGCGGTGAAGGCCGTATCATCATCGGGGCTGGCAAAATGCGTGAACACGCCGGCCAGTTTCAGGTGCGACGCCACAGAAATTTTCTGGTAAAGCTCGGCGGCGTGCTCATGCCACACGCCGAGGCGGCCCATGCCAGTGTCGATTTTCAGATGAACCGCGATGGGTTTTCCGACGGCTCGGCCCACAGCCTCAAAGCGCACCACCTCATCGGCCGTGGAAACGGTCGCGGCGAGATCGTAGTCGGCGAGGTAGCGATCTTCCTCGGGTAGCAGTGGACTCAGCAGGAGGATGGGCCAGCCCGGTCCGAGTTCACGCACGGCGGTCGCTTCGGACAGCGTCGCCACGGCGAAAAGATCGGCTCCCGAATGCATCAGTCGCGCGACGGTCTGGGGCAGGCCGTGCCCATAAGCATCGGCCTTCACGACGGCCACGTAGCGGATGTGCGCCGGCAACGAGGCGCGGATCAGCCGCAGATTGCGCTCAAGGGCGGCCAGATCGATTTCGGCCCAGCAACGGAGGGGCAGGCGGGAATTAGGCGTCGCGGTCATGGGGTGGGAGCGCGGTGAATCTGCGGGGTCCAGGTCGCGTAGCTCGGTTCTTCGTGGAGGAACGCATCCGGCGCGTCAGTCGCGCGGAACAGGTCGCGATCCGCGACGAGAGGCAGGAGATCCGCGAGAGAGTAGGGCGTGGGTGTCACGTCGGGTGGAAGGGTCGACCAATGGCGGAAGCCCTCCGGCATGATGAGTTCGCCGGCCAGCTCGGCGGTGGGGACGCGGCGCAGGGCCGAGTCGAGCGAGACGCAATGCCAGCTGTCGCGCCGGGCATCCGCGATGATCGTGGCGCCGGGTCGGGCGAGCGCCTGCGCTACGAGGGCCAGACTGTGGTAGGCGTAGACGGGGTGGGGCTGGAGGACGTTCCACGTTCGCAGCGCCATGGCGACGGTGCGGATGCCGAGGACGGAACCCGGTCCCTCGCAGAACACGAAAGCGCCTGCAGCCGAGGGCTCCACGGCCAATTGCTCAAGGCTCCGGAAGACGCCCACGCCCGATTCCTCGTTGGATCCCGCCCAGCGCGCGGGTTGATCGCGTTTGAGCAGACCGACTTGCACACGGGCGGAGGCGGCGTCGATGAGCAGTAATGACCCGTGGGCGGCAAGGAGTTGGCGAAGGCTGGGCATGTTTCC
This sequence comes from Opitutaceae bacterium, assembly GCA_039936075.1. Taxonomy (GTDB): domain Bacteria; phylum Verrucomicrobiota; class Verrucomicrobiia; order Opitutales; family Opitutaceae; genus Opi-474. The sequence goes on from JBDTJA010000272.1 coordinate 5,812, forward strand.
CGGCCGCCACGAAATGGCCGCGCGGCGCGACGCGCAAGCGCGCAGAATCCGGGGTTGACCGGACTGCGGGCCCACGTAGCGTGACCGATTCTCACTCTAGAAACCACTCCGTACCTCTTCCCGTGAACGTCCAACTGAACTCCGTTTCCGCTACGCGCAAGAACCTCGTCGTCACGCTCGATGCGAGCGAAGTCGACACCGAACATCAGGCGGTGGTGGCCGAGTTCGGCCAGATGGCCCGCATCCCGGGTTTCCGTCCGGGTAAGGCGCCGGCGGCAATGGTCACGAAGCGCTTCGGCAAGGAAATCGCGGAAGAGTTCAAGCAGAAGGTTGTCAGCAAAGCCTATCGCGGCGCGCTCGAGCAGGAGAAGCTCGACGTGTTGAACGTGGTCAACGTTGAGCCGGGTACGGTGGTGGCGGGTTCCTCCGCCGCGGTGACGATCACGCTTGATGTGCGTCCGGAGTTCACGCTCCCCGCGTACCATGATTTACCGACCGAAGTGGGCCCGACCGACGCAACCGACTCTGAGGTGGACGCGGTGATCGAGGGGATGCGCTCCGAGCGCGCGGACTTCAAGAAGGCCGAGCGACCCGCCGGCAAGGGCGATTACGTGAAGCTCGCCTACGAGGGCACGATTGACGGCAAGCCGATTGCGGAGCTCGCGCCCGACAAGCAGATTTACGGCAAGGTCCCGCAGACATGGGAAGAGGTTGAAGGCGCCAACGAGGGTATCATCCCCGGCCTCGGCAACCACCTCATGGGCGTGTCGACTGGCGATAAGAAGAACGTCACGATCGTTTTCCCGGCCGATTTCGCCGCGGTGGCGGCGCTGGCGGGCAAGACCGCGGTTTACGCCGTCGAGATTCAGGAAGTGCGCGAGCGGGCGCTGCCAGCACTGGACGAGGCCTTTTTCAAGGCCAACCAGGCGGACGATCTCGCCGGGCTGCAGACCAGCGTTCGCAGCAATCTTAAGCTCCAGAAGGAGCACCAGAATCGCTCTGAGCAGCGCCGCCAGGTCATCGATGCCCTCGCAGACAAAGTGGATTTCACCGTGCCGGATTCGCTCGTCGAGAACGAGACGCAGGGCGTGCTTCGCTCGTTCATTGAGGAAAACATGCGCCGCGGCATCCCGCAGGAGCAGTTCGAGAAGGACAAGAAGGAGCTCTTCGAGAACGCCCGCAAGGCCGCAACCAAGCGCGTCAAGGTCCAGCTGATGCTCGCGAAGATCGCCGAGGCCGAAAAAATCCAGGTCACCGAGAAGGACATCGACTCCTTCATCTACCGTGAGGCCATGCGCACGCAGCAGAAGCCCGACAAGCTCGTGAAGATTCTCAGCAGCGACCGCGAGCAGCTGCGCGGAGTGCAGCAGTCCATCATTTTCGACAAGTCGGTTGATTTTCTGGTCTCCAAGGCTAAGGTGTCCACCATTACACCGAAGGCATCCTAACGAGACCCATGAGCTACTACGTTCCCATCGTCCTTGAAAACACCGGCCGCGGCGAGCGGTCCATGGACATCTATTCCCGCCTGCTGAAGGACCGCATTATCTTCATCGGCACGCCGATTGATGACCAGGTGGCGAACCTCGTCATCGCTCAGTTGCTGTTCCTGCAGATGGAGGACGCCAAGAAGGACGTTTTTCTCTATATCAACTCTCCCGGCGGCGTCGTAACCGGCGGCATGGCCATCTATGACACGATGCGCTTCATGCCCTACGACATCGCCACCTACTGCATTGGCATGGCCGCGAGCATGAGCACGGTGCTCCTCGCCGGCGGCACGAAGGGAAAGCGCTTCGCGCTGCCCAACAGCCGCGTCATGATCCACCAGCCGAGCGGTGGTGCGAGCGGCCAGACGGCCGACATCGCGATCGCCGCCAAGGAGATCATCCGCTGGCGCACGACTCTCAATGAGACGTTGGCCCGGCATACGGGCAAGTCGGTCGCTCAAATCGAGAAGGATTCAGATCGCGACTATTACCTGAATGCCGAAGAGGCGAAAGCGTATGGTCTTGTGGACCATGTCGTTGAGTCGACTCGCGACGCTTCCGTGGTGGTGCCAACCGCCGCCTGAACAGCGGCTTAGGACAAACTCAGCCCTCGACAGCGGCGCGCCCCAAGCGCCACCCTTTTTCCATGGCCAAGTCTTCACGCATGACGCTCTGTTCCTTCTGCGGCAAGTCGCAGGCAGAAGTGAAAAAGATCATCGCTGGCCCGGGCGTGTACATCTGCGACTCGTGCGTGAACGTCTGCAAGACGATCATCGACCGCGAGGTCAAGGCGCCCACCGCCGAGACCAAGCCGGCCTTCCGCTTGATCAAGCCCGCCGAGATCAAGAAGACGCTTGATGACTTCGTGATTGGCCAAGACCACGCGAAGAAGGTTCTTTCCGTCGCGGTCTATAATCATTTCAAACGGCTGAATTTCAACGCGGGTGAGACGGTGAAAGATTCGATGACGATGTCGCCCGAGTTTGACGGTGTCGAAGTCGAGAAGAGCAACATCCTGCTCGTGGGTCCGACGGGTTCTGGCAAGACGCTCCTCGCGCGCACGCTGGCAAAGATTCTCGATGTGCCGTTCGCCATCTCGGATGCGACGACGCTGACTGAGGCCGGCTACGTGGGTGAGGATGTGGAAAACGTTGTGCTGCGCCTTCTGCAAAACGCGAACTACGACGTGAAGCGCGCGGAGTGCGGTATCATTTATATCGACGAAATCGACAAGATCGGTCGCAAAACAGAGAACGTGTCGATCACGCGCGATGTGTCCGGCGAAGGTGTGCAGCAGGCGCTGTTAAAGATTCTCGAAGAGACGACGTGCAATGTGCCACCGCAGGGTGGACGCAAGCACCCGAACCAGGAATACGTCCAGATCAACACTTCAAACATTCTCTTCATCTGCGGCGGTGCTTTCGTGGGTCTTGATGCGCTGGTGCAGAAGCGCCTCGGTTCGCGGAGTCTCGGCTTTTCGGCGGTGAAGGCGCAGCAGGACATGACCCTCGCGCCCGAGCAAATGATGAGGGAACTGGCACCGGAGGATCTGATCCGTTTCGGCATGATCCCGGAGTTCATCGGCCGTCTGCCGGTCGTCTCTGTGCTCGATCAGCTCAAGGTCGCCGATCTCGAGAAGATTCTGCTCAAGACCAAGAACGCGACGGTGAAGCAGTACTCGAAGCTCTTTGCGATGGACGGCGTGCGTCTGAAGTTCACGCCGGATGCCGTGCGCGCCATCGCCGCCAAGGCGATCGAGCTTAAGACCGGCGCGCGCGCGCTGCGCTCCATCATGGAAAATCTCATGCTCGAGGTCATGTACGAACTACCTCAGCGCGATGACGTGACCGAAGTCGTGATCGACTCTGCCGTCGTCGCCGGTCGTCGGAAACCGACCCTGCGACGCGCCAGCAAGACGGAGCCGAAGCAGAACGCGGCCTGAGCGCCGGCGTCTCGTGCACGTGCGTGCAGGCCGCAGGTCGCGATCACGCGAAATTTCGGCTCAGGTCCTGGCAGATTCAGGGCTAATGGAAATCGGATCTGCCGACTGCCGTTTTCGAGCTCTGACCGTCGCAAGCGTCGCTCACCAGTGCGCGTAGTCGCCCTTTTCGAGGCCTTTGGCAAACTCAACGAGGAGCTTCACACAGCGCTCCACGTCCTCGAGGTCCACGACTTCGCTCGGGGTGTGCATGTAGCGTAGGGGAATTGAAACTACTCCGGTGGCGACACCGCCGCGGCCCATCTGGAGGGCTCGGGCATCGGTGCCGGTCGGGCGGGGGTCGGCGGCGATTTGCACGGGCATCTTGAGTTTCTTGGCGGCGGCGAGCAGGCGCTGGAAAACTTTGGGGTTCGCGTTGGCGCCGCGGCAGAGGATTGGGCCGCCGCCGAGCTTCGTCTCGCCATACTTGCGATTGTCGGCGTCGGGATGGTCGGTGGCGTGATCCACGTCTACCGCGATGGCGATGTGCGGGTTGACGGAGTAGGCGGCGATGGTCGCACCGCGGACGCCGATTTCTTCCTGGGAGGTGCCGACGGCAACGACCTTGGCCGCGAGTTTCTTTTCCGTGGCGAGGCGGATGAGGACTTCGCCGACGATGTAGGCGCCGACCTTGTTGTCGAACGCCCGGGCGGCACCGATGCTGCCGTGGAAGAGTTCGAATTCGTGGTCATACGTCGCGGCGTCACCGATCGCAATGCGCTCGAGTGCCTCCTTCTTGGATTTGGCTCCGATATCGATCCAGATGTCGTGGATCTCTGGCACCTTTTTGCGATCGCTCTCGTCCATGAGGTGTACGGCACGCTTGCCAGTCACGCCTTTGACGGGGCCGTTGGCCGTTTGGATGATGATGCGGCGACCGGAGATAACGGTGCGATCGTGGCCGCCAATGGTGTCGAAATAGATGAAACCATCCTTATTGACGTAGGTGATGATGAGGCCGAGTTCGTCCAGATGGCCGGCCATCATGAACACAGGATCGCCGGCGGGATTGAGCGTGGCGATGCGGTTGCCGAGGGCATCGTTGGCGTATTCATCGGCGGCAGGTTTGACGTACTTGTCGAAGACGGCCTGAGCTTGTGACTCATAGCCCGAGGGGGAGCGGGCGTGGAGTAGATCAATAAGGAAAGCAGGGGCTTGATAATCAGGCATGGCGAAACGGTTCGCCCAAAGGCGTTCCGGCGCAAAGAAAATTTGTGGGAGGTCGTCTTGCGGGGTGGGTCGGGCTTTACCCCCAACATGCAGGGTGTCGGATGTCGGGCGTAAAGCCCGGCCCACGGGAACGTCAGAAGTCACGCGATTCATTGCCGAAAATTTCCTCTTGGCGTCTGGGCGGCTTTCCGTGAGTCCTTGGGCTCTCATGACCATTTATCCCGCCATCGACATTAAGGGCGGCCGCGCGGTGCGGCTGACACAGGGGCGCGCCGACCAGGAGACGGTTTACGCCGAGAATCCTTCCGACGTGGCGGCGCAATTCAAGGCCGCGGGCAGTGCCTGGGTGCATGTCGTGGATCTGGATGGCGCCTTCGCGGGCGAACCCCAGAATC
>JBDTJA010000273.1:0-6905 GCA_039936075.1 Opitutaceae bacterium
CGCGATGTGCGCGCGGCTTAGGTCGTCGACGTGCACGTAATCGCGCAGACACGTTCCGTCAGGCGTGGGGTAGTCGGTGCCGAAAATCTCGATCTGTGGGCGACGGCCGGTGGCCGCATCGAAGGCGAGGGGAATCAGATGCGTCTCAGGCGTGTGGTCCTCGCCGATACTGCCATCCTCGGACGCACCCGCGGCGTTGAAGTAGCGGAAGGCGGCGAAACTCAGGCCGTGAGCCACGGCGACGGCCTTGAGCGCGTTTTCCACGTCGAGTTTGGTCTGACCGTAGGGATTGATCGGGGCCTGCGGCATGGTTTCAACGATGGGCAACGTGGCGGGCGTGCCGTAAGTCGCGCAGGTGGAGGAGAAGACGAATTTCTTCACCCCCGCCGCGAGCATGGCCCGCAGTAACTGGAGCGTGCCGACCTCGTTGTTGAAATAGTACTTCAACGGATCCGTGACGGACTCCCCGACGTAGCAATACGCAGCGAAGTGCATCACCAGCTCGATTTGCTCGGCGCGGAGCAGTTGTCCGACGGCGGTTTCGTCGCCGAGATCGCCGACATGGAAAGCCACTCCTGGGGCGACGGCGGCGCGGTGACCGTAGACGAGATTGTCCAGCACGACCGGGCGATGCCCGGCGGCAATGAGCTGACGGACACAATGGCTCCCGATGTAACCGGCACCTCCAACGACAAGGACGTTCATGTAGTGAGGCTTGTATTGCTTTCGGCGTGGGGTTGGCTAGCGATTTCCTTTCCCAACGAATGAAGCTTTCCCGCATCGTCATCACCGGAGTCGGTTTGACTGCCCCCAACGGCAATTCCCTGGCGGAGTTCCGCTCAAACCTGCTCAAGGGCGTGGCGGGCATTGAGCGGATCGAAATCCGCTACATGGGTTCCCAGCTGGCCGGGGTCTGCCATTACGACCCGTTGCGTCACCAGACGAAAAAGGAGGTACGCGTGGGCACCCGCGCCGGCAGTATCAGCGTCTATTGCGCCCGCGAAGCGATCGCGGATAGCGGGGTCAACTGGGAGGACCAGCCCAAGGATCGCGTTGGCATCTACATCGGCTGCACCGAGCACGGAAACGTCGAGACCGAAAATGAGATCTACAATATCTCTAAATTTAACTACGATACGAAGTTCTGGTCGCATTATCACAATCCCCGCACCGTCGCGAACAACCCGGCTGGCGAGGCCTCGCTCAATCTCGGCGTCACGGGACCGGCCTACACGATTGGCGCCGCGTGTGCGGCCGGTAACCTCGGACTGATTCACGCCGCGCAGATGCTGCGGCTCGGTGAGGTGGATTTCGCGATCTGCGGCGGTGTGAGCGAAAGCATCCACACTTTCGGCATCTTCGCCGGTTTCAAGAGTCAAAACGCTCTGGCCACCAACGCCGACCCCGCGAAAGCCAGTCGTCCCTTCGACAAGGCGCGCAACGGCATCGTCGTTTCTGAGGGCGGCTGCCTCTACACCCTCGAGCGGCTTGAGGACGCTCAGGCCCGGGGCGCGAGGATTTATGCCGAGATCGCCGGCTATCACGTCAATTCCGACGCCAGCGATTATGTGCTGCCGAATCCCGTCCGCCAGGCTGAGTGCGTTCGCGCCTCGATCAGCCGCGCCGGCCTGAAGCCAAGCGATATCCACATCGTCAACACGCACGCCACGGCCACGCCGCTCGGCGACATCCAGGAGTGTGAAGCGATTCGGGCGGTGTTCGGCGAGGGCTGTCCGGACACGAACATTAACAACACCAAGAGCTACATCGGTCACTGCATGGGGGCCGCCGGCGCACTCGAACTCGCGGGGAATCTCCCCTCATTTGACGACCTGATTGTGCATCCAACGATCAACGTGGACGACCTCGACCCGGCCTGTGCACTGCCCGGTCTAGTGATAAACCAGCCCCGGAAAGTTGCGAAAGTGGACACGATTCTTAACAATTCCTTCGGGATGTTGGGAATAAATTCCACGTTGATTGTTAAACGCTTTGCCCCCTGAGTCCCACGCCACAGCCCATATATGACCAACGACGAATGCAAGAAGGTGGTGCTCGATATCATCGCCGATATCGCGCCTGACGAGGACTTGAGCAATGTGAAGCCGGACGTGCGCCTGCGCGATCAGCTCCAGTTGGATTCGATGGACTTCCTCGATATCGTCATGGAACTGCGCAAGCGCCACGGCATCGAGGTGCCGGAGGCGGACTACATCCAGCTCGCCTCGCTTGACAGCTGCGCCGCTTACCTGACGCCAAAGTTCAACGCGCTCAGCGCCAAGAGCTGAAGCGGCAGATTTGACCTTTCGCCGGGGCCGGGAAGCATCTCCCGGCCCTTTGTTTTGCCCAAGTCACGCGCATGAACACCCGCTCGCACTACGACGTCGCCATCATCGGCGCCGGCATGTCCGGGCTCGCCGCCGGGATTCGACTCGCGCACTTCGGCAAGCGCGTATGCATTTTCGAGCGGCATAACACCGTCGGCGGACTCAACAGTTTCTACAGCCTTGGAGGCCGAAAATTTGACGTCGGCTTGCACGCGTTGACCAACTTCGTGGCCCCCGGCGTGAAGGGCACGCCCCTCGGGAAATTGCTGCGTCAGTTGCGCATCACGCGCGAGGAGTTCGCACTCTGCGAACAAAAGCAGTCGCGCATCGCCTTCGGCCCGCAGGGGGAAACCTCCCTGCGCTTCACCAATGATTTCAATATCCTGGCGAGCGAGGTCGCCGCGAAATTTCCGGCGCAGATCGATGGCTTCCGCCGTCTGACCGCTCTCGTAAAAGCCTTTGATGACGTCGCACTGGACGCTCAATCCGGTTCGGCGCGTGAACTCGTCCGCCAGCACATCACCGATCCGTTGCTCGAAAACATGCTGTTCTGCCCGGTCATGTACTACGGCAGCTCGTCGGAGCACGACATGGAGTTCGGCCAGTTCGTGATCATGTTCAAGGCCCTCTATCTGGAAGGTTTCGCCCGGCCGTTCGAAGGCGTGAGGCTCATCCTGCGGGTGCTACTCGACAAGTATCGCGCGGCCGGCGGTGAGCGCCGGATGAAGTGCGGCGTGCAGCGCATCGTCAGTCACGCCGGCCGCGCGAGTGCCGTGGTGCTGGATGACGGCGAGGAGATCACCGCCGATCATATTATCTCTTCCATCGGCGCACCCGAGACTGCGCGGCTCCTGCAATCGAGTGCTTCCACGAAACCCATCCCAGCGCCCGGGCGTCTGTCATTTGTGGAAACGATCACGATCCTGGATCGCCAGCCCGCCGCCCTCGGGTGGGGGAGCGACACGATTGTTTTCTTCAACGACTCGCCAAATTTTGATTACGCTTGTCCCACCACGCAGGTGGATCCCCGCAGCGGCGTGATCTGCATCCCGAATAATTTTGCCTACGGCCCCGACCTGCAGCTCGCCGAGGGCATTTTCCGTTGCACCTGCCTCGCGAATTACGAACGGTGGGCTCACCTGCCGGAGGAAACCTACCTGGCCGACAAGCAGCGCTGGTACGTCGCACTCCAAGCCAGCGCTCAGCGCTTTCTTCCGCCGTTGCCCGCTCCCGATACGCTCACGCGCGCCACGGTCACGACGGACATGTTTACCCCTCGAACCATCACGAAATTCACGGGCCACCTCGGCGGCGCGATTTACGGATCGGCCGTGAAGAACCGCCAGGGCCGCACTGAGCTCTCCAACCTCTACCTCTGCGGCACTGACCAGGGTTTTCTCGGTATCATCGGTGCCATGCTCAGCGGCATCTCGATGGCCAATTATCATATCTTGGCCCGGACGTAGCTTTATCCGGCACAAAGATTTGCCCCATTTGTCCTAATGGCCAGGCATTCATCTTACCCCAATGAAATTCTCCCTTGTACCCCGTAGTGGCTTGGCGCTTCTACTCGGAATCGCGTTGGTTTCCACGAGCTCGCTTCGGTCCCAGACCACCCCCACCGCCGTCATCGAGGGCCAGCTCACGCCCGAGCAGGTTGACCAGCTCCTCGGCCCCATTGCGCTTTATCCCGACGCGCTGGTCGCGCTCATTCTCCCGGCTGCCACCACGCCCGGTGACATCGTCCTAGCCGAGCGTTATCTCGCCAACGGAGGTGATCCGGACCAGATCGATAACCAACAGTGGAGCGACAGTGTCAAAGGCCTCGCGCGTTACCCGGTGCTGATGAAATGGCTCGATGACAATCTGGCGTGGGCGCAGCAACTCGGCAGCGCGTTTCTGAACCAGCCTGACGAGGTGATGAACTCCGTGCAACGCCTCCGCGCGATCGCCAAGGCCAATGGCTCCCTCAACAGCACCGCGCAGCAGAAGCTCGTGCTCGACGGTAGCGAAATCGAGATCGTGCCAGCCCAGCCCGATGTCATCTACGTGCCATATTACGATCCTAGCTTGGTCTATGGAGCTCCGGGGTATTATTCCGCTTATCCTTATGTGACATTTGGCGCCGGCTTGTCCGTGGGCTACTGGCTGAATTACGACGTCAATTGGCGCAATCGCGTGATCTGGATCGGAGACCGCCGGCACAACTGGCACGAACGTCAGGGTTGGGCTCACCATCCCGGACCGGGTCCCGGGGGTGGCACTAGCAACAACGGGTGGCGTCCATGGAAGCCCCCGGTCACGCGTCCGCCCTTCGCACCGCATCCCGGCGGCAGGCCGCGCCCTGACTATCAGGTCCCGCGCCCCCGGCCGTTTCCGGGCTCACCTTCGAACCCGCCGCACGATCCACGTCCTCGTCCTGTCGATTATCCGCGTCCCGATTTGAACGCCCGCGGGCCGATCCGGGATCACAACCGCCCCGCGGCGCCCATACCCACGCCCTCCAACAACTCTGCTCCCCGGCCGGATAGGCGTAACAACCATAATCAGCCGCCAACCTCGGGTCCGCTGCCGCAGCCCAATTCGCACCCAATCTCCGTCAACCCAATGCGTCCAAATGGATACGGCGCGGATCATCCGCCCATGCCCTCGGCTCGGCCCTCGAACAACCCTGGTGTCCTGCCAAATCCGTCAGGCCAACACCTTCCTCCCCCCATGGCGACCCGTTCGGCGCCCATGCCGGGACAAGGTCGCTTCCAAGGCAGACCGTCTGGCCAGCCGCATCCCGCCGCTCCGCCTCCGGCCCCTCCGCCTCCACCGCCCCAAGACAATCCGCGCGATCAGAAGCCCGACAACCCGCGCTGAGTTGGCGTCGAGGGCCGGGATTAGTCTGGCACGATAGCGGACAGCGGCACAAACCCCTTGCCCTCGTTCTTTCGCCGCGTTCACTGATGCTTTTCCATGGCGTATGACTGGCTGAAGGGAGTGGCCGACGAGTATGATGTGATCGTTATCGGCAGCGGTCTGGGCGGCTTGACCGGCGCAAACGTGCTGGCGAAAGCCGGGCATAAGGTGCTGCTCCTCGAACACCACTACCAGTTCGGGGGCCTCGCCACTTGGTTCACCCGCAAAGGCGGCCACATTTTCGACATTTCGCTGCACGGCTTTCCGGTCGGCATGATCAAGTCCTGCCGGAAATATTGGACCAAGGAGATCGCCAGCTTGATCGTGCAGCTGAAGGACATCCGCTTCGTCAATCCGCAGATGGACGTCTGGACCACCTTCACCCGCGAGGATTACACCCGCGTCCTCGTTGAGCAGTTCAAACTCGATCCCGCGCACGTCGAGACGTTTTACGACTACCTGCGGGCGATGAATTACTACGACAACAACCCCGAGACGACGGGCCAGATGCTCGAGCGCTTCTTCCCGGGCCGGGACGACGTGAAGCGCCTGCTCATGGAGCCGATCGCCTACGCCAACGGTTCCACGCTCGATGACCCCGCCATCACGTACGGCATCGTGTTTTCCAATTTCATGGGCTCGGGGGTTTACACGTTCCGCGGCGGCTCGGATTTGCTGATCGAGAAGATGATTGCCGAACTGAAAACCAACGGCGTCGAAGTGCGGAAGAAGGTCCTTGTCCAGAAAATCCTCGTCGAGGAACGGGACGGGCAGAAAGTCGCCTGTGGCATCGTCTCCAGCAGCGGACGGGTGATCCGGGCCAAGGCGGTTCTCTCCAACGCCAGCCTCAAGAACACCGTCCTCGGTCTCGCCGGCGAGGAGAGTTTTCCGGCCGACTTCGTGGCGGCCGCCAGGGCCGTGCGGATCAACTCCAGTTCGTGCCAGGTCTATCTCGGAATCCGCAAGGGCGAGACGATCCCGCACATTGGCGATCTGGTTTTCACCTCGGGCAACCCGAAGTTCAGCAGCGAGGAGCTGACGGATTTTCACACCACGAGCCGCACGTTCTCGATGTATTATCCCGAGACCCGACCCGGCTCCGACCGTTACACCGTCGTCGTGTCGCTGAACGGCCGCTACGGTGACTGGAAGCAACTCGACGAGGCAGATTACGAACGCGAGAAGGAGCGTCTCATTGAGGAGGCCATCGTCACGCTGGAAAAATTCATCCCGGGCGTGCGGGCGAAGATCGATTGGCAGGAAGCCGCCACGCCACGCACGATCGAACGTTACACGACGCATGTCGGGGGCACCGCGTTCGGCACGAAATTCGAGGGTCTCAAGGTCTCGATGGATCTGCCCGAAAAACTGCCCGGGTTGTATCACGCTGGCTCCGTCGGCATCATCATGTCGGGCTGGCTCGGCACCATCAATTATGGCGTCATTGTCGCCAACAAGATCGACCAGCAGATTTTCCGCCAACGCCAACTCACCCCTACAACTGCCACCGCATGAGCGCCGATCCCGCCATTCTCCAGCTGATCCCGCACCGGCCGCCGTTTCTGTTCGTCGATAAAATCGTGTCCGAGACTCCCGACAGCCTGGTCGCCCAGCGCACTTTTCGCGCAGACGAAGATTTTTATCAGGGGCATTATCCCAACGCGCCCATTACGC
>JBDTJA010000274.1:0-15099 GCA_039936075.1 Opitutaceae bacterium
CACCACCTCCCGAACAGGTTTTCGGATCAGGTCGCCGGACAAGCCTTGCGTCCGCGGCCCGACAACCGCCCCGACCCCAACCAAAGCATTCGGTTGGGTTAGTAATACAATACGTTACAAACCCGCCGAGTCGGATTCGCGGATGAAACCTGGCTCGTCCCGACTGGGAACGGGCCACGGCGCCAACCGGCAGCTCACGCTGGGTTTGTAATATTATGCGTTACTAATCCGCCGGGGTGGCCCGGCGGGGCAAACCCGGCGCCGCCGGCTGGTTCGCCGCACTCTGGCGGCGGCGGGAGGATTCGCGGAGTCACTGGTTGAATTGTTCAGTGGGTCCACCTTCTCGCCCCTGTTCCGCAGGTGCTGTCACTTGACTGTTCGGGCGGTGGTGTCACTTGGCCCGTAAACCCTGAGCCACGCAAACTGATCCTACCTGCCGCCGGTGCCTGTCTTGGCCGCCGAAGTCGTCGTGGTGCCCGCGTTGCGGAATTGATTGCGCATCGCCTGGTTGAGCTGGGTCCGGGCCTGCTGCGTCGCCTGGAGTTGCTGCAGCGCCGTCAACTGGGTGGCCGAGAGTACGGACGACGCCTGCGCGATGGCGTTGTTCGATATCGAAGCATTGGCTTGGGCGCCACCGAAGCCGACGCCAAAGGCGGAAGCGACCGTGGCGCGGACGTTGTTGCCGGTGGCATTGCCCGAGGCGGGCGTGTTGGCAGCGAGAATCTGAACCATCTGCTCGCTCTGCTCGGGCGTGAGCGGAGTGCTCGTGTAGCTCAGCGACTGCGCGAGCTGGTTCACCACATTGCGCTGCGGCAGGGTCTGCTGATATTGCTGATATTGGGTGTAGCCGGCGTCACCCAGGGCGGATTTGATGCTGGCGTCCGCATCGGTCTGGGCATCGGTGATCAGCTTCTGAAAATCCTCTGGATCAGTGCGCGGGTTGATGCCTTGGGCGCGGGCGGCCTGCAGGGCGTCGGTGACGGCGGTTTGTTTCTCGACGAGCAGGTTCTTGAACTGCTCCAGCTGGGCCGGGCTGAGGTTGAGATTCTTGAAAAGTGCGGCGTAACGCTCGTCGAGACCCGCCCGCTGCTGGATGGCCATGAGCTTCTGAATCTCCGGCTTGTCCATCATGGCGGCGAAGTTCGCGGCCATGTTGCCGCGTTCACCGCGGCGATTCGGACCGGCCTCCCGGGCGGGGACCAATTCCCCGGTTTCGCTGCTTTCACCCTGATGGGCCGCGGCGGATGTCTCGAGCGCATGCTTGCTCTTTTCCGAGGCCCACAGGCGTTTCTGCAGATCGGCGCGCTCGTCGTTGTTGAGCGAGCCGGAGGCCCGGAGCTGGATCAGCTCCTGGTATTGCTGCCACGCAAAAGCGGCGCCCCCGATCGTGGTCAGGAGCAGGAACGCGATGACGTAGTTCTTTGGGGTGTTCACGCGGTTGAAATGACGCGACAGCGGAACGCAGGTTACCGCGACTCCCGTCGGGCCCGTCAGCGGGGCGGGAACTCAAACTCGGTCTTCGACTTGGTCTTCGAGAGCACCAGGAAGGCGCTGAAGGGCATGAGGCGTTTGGAGATGAAGCCCTCGATGAGGTTGGTGCGGCCAGTTTCCATCAACTGTTTAACCTCCTCCAACGGCACTTCCTTCTGGCAGATATGGCGCTTCATCGTGAAGACGATGCGGTTGTCCTGCTCCGGCTTGCGGACATAGTAGGAATCCGCGGTCTGAAGGAGTTCACCGCCATGCGACTTGCTGGGCCCGATGACGACGGCTTTGGAGAGGTCGGGCGGGGCCTTGGACTTCCGTGCGATGGGATTGCCATCCTTGTCGAGCTTCGGGGCCCGGGGCGGGAATTCCCAGGAAATCTTGGGACCTTCGCGTTTGAGAAACGCGTCGAACGGCCGGCCTTTCTTTGAGATGAAGCCCTTGATCAGGTCGGATTTGCCATCGGAGATCATCTTGATGACTTCCTCCTGCGGAATGGCTTTCTGGCACATCAGCCGGCCGACCCGAAAGGTCTGCTTCCACGTGTCGCCCTCGCGCTCCCGAAGCACGTATTGGGAGCCGACTTCGCAGAGTTCGGCGTTGGTCTTGGGATCGGTCCAGAACGGCGTGAGGGTGGCGACGTCGAACTTGTCGCCGAAATCGTATTCGGTCTTCCATTTGCCCTTCTCCTCGTCCTTCACGAGCTTGAGCACGGCGTTGAAGCGGTTGCGGGTCTTCGCGGAAATGAAGCCGTCGAGCGGCCCGATGGTGCGTTTCTCCACGAGTTCACGGACCTCGGACTCCTCCATTTTGCGTCCACCGATGACCTTGTAGACCATGAACTCACCGTCCTGCGATTTGTAACCCCGGAGGGTTTCGCGCAACGGCTTGCCGTCGGTCGGGGAAGGGATGTCCGTGACGCGTGCAATCGAGTCGTCCTCCTCAAAATTTTTAACGCGCTCCACGATGCCCTTGGTCTGGTCGATGACCTCGCCCATGAACTGGTCGCGGGAGAATTTATTCTGCTCCATCTGGCGGAGCTTGAATTCCCACTCGCCGGTCATCGCGGGAAGGGTGAGGGCGTCGGCCTTCACGGCGGAGAGGAACTGGAGCAACTGCTCGGCCTTCGCGGTGGGCATAAGATCACGCTGGGCGCGATCCATGTATTTCTGGTTGATGAGGCCGTCGATTGTATCGGCGCGTGTGGCCGGCGTGCCCAGACCGCGTTCCTTCATCGCCTCGGCGAATTCCTCGTCATCGATGAGCTTGCCGGCGCCTTCCATGGCGGAGAGCAGGGTGGCTTCCGTGTACCGCGGCGGCGGTTTGGTGGTTTCGGAATGCAGCTTCGCGTCGGTCGTTTTCGCCTTGGCCGGTGAGCCGTCGGCCGCGGTGAGGGCGGGCAGCGCCTTGGAGTCGGTGGCGTCATCGTCCACCGTGGTCTTGCCGTAGACGGCGAGCCAGCCGGGCGCAGTGAGCACCTTGCCCTCGGTCTTGAAATCATGCTTCGCGACCGTGCTGGTGCGCGTCGTGATATCGAATTCCGCCGCCGGGTAGAACGCCGCGACGAAGCGTCGGGCGATCATGTCGTAAACCTTGGCCTCCATCTCATCGAGGTTCTTGGACTCGCTGGGCGTCGGGATGATGGCGAAGTGATCGGAGATCTGCGCATTATTAAAGATGCGTTTGTTGGGGCGCAGCCAGCCCGCGCTCAGGACTTTCTGGGCGTGGTGGCCCAGATCGCCGGGCAGGTTGGTGAGCGTCTCACGGCAGGTGGGAATGTAGTCCTCCGGGAGGGCCCGCGAATCGGTACGCGGGTAGGTGATCATCTTGTGCCGCTCGTACAAGGCCTGGGCGATCTGGAGCGTACGGCGAGCGGGCAGGCCGTAACGGTTGTTGGCCTCACGCTGGAGGGTCGTGAGGTCGTAGAGCCGGGGCGCGGCCTGGGTGCTCCCCTTCTTTTCCTCGGTGACACTGGCCAGCGGCTGGCCGGCGCAGGCGGCGACGACGGCCTCGGCGAGGGCTTTGTCCCAGACGCGGTCGATGCGATCATGGTCGTCGTTCTCGGCCCGCTTGAAATTGGGCCGCTGATAAACTCCCTCGTAACTCCCTTTCGCGATTTCGAAGTTCGCGGTCACGCGCCAGAAGGCGCGGGGCTTGAAATTGCGGATCTCCAGCTCACGCGCGTATACGATCGCGAGCGTGGGCGTCTGCACGCGGCCGACGGAGGCGACGTTGCCGGCGCGGGAACCGAACATGCGTTTCGTCAGCGCGCGGGTGCCGTTGATGCCGATGAGCCAGTCGCTCTCGCTGCGGCAGCGCGCGGCGTCGGCGAGGCCCGCCATCTGCTGGCCTTCGCGGAGATGCTTGAACGCCTCCTGAATGCCGCCGGTCGTCATGGTCTGCATCCAGGCGCGCTTCACGGGCAGCTTGGATTTCGTCAGTTGATAAAGATAGGCGAAGATCAGCTCGCCCTCGCGGCCGGCGTCACAGGCGTTGATGACCAGGTCAATGTCCTTGCGGGCGAGGAGCTTTTTCAGCGCCTGGTAACGATCCTTGGACTGCTCGATGGGCTTGAGACCGAATTTCGTGGGAATGATGGGCAGCGTCTCGAGTCGCCAGAAACCGTACTTCTTCTTGTCAATGTCCTCCGGCATCTCGAGCTCCACGAGATGGCCCAAGGCGTACGAAATGACGTACTCGTCGTTCTCGTAGTGCTCGCCCTTCTTGGGGATTTTGCCGAGCGCCTTGGCGAGATCCGCTGCGACTGACGGCTTCTCGGCGATGATGAGTGACTTCATGTGGACGCGAGCGGTTAGGGTCCGCGCGCAGCGATTTCAAGGCTTAGTTTTCGCGCGGGCTTACTACGACCGCCGTTACGCGAGGGGTTTGGGGCGGCGAGAAACGGCCATTTTCCGCGGAATTCACGGATGAGCGTGGATCAGACAGGGCATCCGAGTTGACCCGCGAAATCCGGGGGGAATTTTTATTTGGATCAACCCGTGGCGAGCTTGGGCGTTTCCGCCAAGGCGGCGTCGAGGGATGAGATCAGGGAAGCGATGGTGGCGTCGGTTTCGTCGCCCATGTTCGAGATCCGGAAGGTCTTGCCCTTGATCTTGCCGTAGCCTCCGTCGATCACGAGCGAATGCTTCGCCTTGAGGATTTTGTTCAACGCCGACAAATCATAGCCGAGGTTGTTGGCGAAGCAGTTGAGCGTAACGGAACCGTAGCCTTCCTGGGGAAACAGCCTGAAGCCCTTCGCGAGGCCCCAATTGCGAACGGCGGCGTTGAGCCGTGCGTGACGGGCATAACGCGCCTCCAAGCCTTCCGCGGCGATGTCCTCAAGCTTCGATTTCAGCGCGTAGATCAGCGGGATCACCGGCGTGCTGGGCGTCATGCCGTTCTCGTGGTTCCGCTGGAATTCGAGATAATCGAAATAGTAACCGCGGTCCGGCAGTGTCGCGGCGCGTTCGAGGGCTTTTTTCGAAACGGACAGGAACGACAGGCCGGGCGGGAGGGCGAAGGCCTTTTGCGAGCCGCTCACAAGCACATCAATGCCGAGTTCGTCCTTCGGGATTGGCAGCGCGCTGAGCGAGCTGACCGTGTCCACGATGGCGATGACGTCGGGAAATTCGCGGATGACCTTCATCAACGCCGGCAGGTCGCTCATGCAGCCGCAGGACGTTTCGTTGTGGATCAGCGTGAGGGAGTCGTAGGCGCCGGTGGCGAGTTCGCGGCGGACGGCCACCGGATCGACGGGCTGACCCCAGTCAAACTTGAGCGCCGTGGCCAGCTTCCCGCAGCGGAGGGCGACGTCGTTCCACTTGTCGGAGAACGCGCCGTTCATGCAGTTCAGGACCTTCTTTTTAACGACGTTTCGGATGGAGCCCTCCATCACGCCCCAGGCGCTGCTGGTCGAGAGATACACGGGATCCTTCGTGGCGAGGATGCCCTGCAAACCAGGCTGAATGGCGTGGTACAGCGCGACAAAGTCCGGGCTGCGGTGGCCGATCATGGGCTGCGCCATGGCGCGCAGGGTTTTTTCTGAGACGGCGACGGGACCAGGAATGAAGAGTTTGTAGCTCATGGGAGGAGGACAGGCGGGTGGAGAGTCCCTTCGACCGGCTCAAGGCGCGGGTGTGCCCTGGTCCGGTAAAGATGACTGCGCCGAAAACAGTTTGCGCGGAGGGCGGCGTCAACCTTCATTCCCATCACCGCATGTCGCAATCCTGGCTGCAGAAGAAGTTAAACGCCATCGAGCTCTACACGATTGACGTGATCCTCGGGCGGCGCGCGGACGCCGGGGCCACGGTTTATGGCGCCTTCCTGCAGGCGCTGTCGTGGTTGTTCAATGCCGCGGTGCAACTGCGGCTCTGGCTTTACGGCCACCGGATCCTCCACGACCAGCCGCTCGGCTGCCTCGTGGTGGTCGTTGGCAACCTCACCGTGGGTGGCACGGGCAAGACGCCCGTCGTGGAAAAATTCGCGCGCGCCCTGCATGATCGCGGCCGCAAGGTCGCCATTCTCAGTCGCGGCTACAAGAGCAAGGCGCCGCCGTTCTGGAAGAAGTGGTGGTTCGATGTCACCCACACCGAGGAACCGCCGCCACGGATCGTGAGCGATGGGGAACGCGTGTTGCTCAACAGCGAGGAGGCTGGCGACGAGCCGTTCATGCTGGCGCGCAACCTGCCCGGCGTGATCGTGCTGGTGGACAAGAACCGGGTGAAGGCGGGCGCGTATGCGATCAAGCGCTTCGGCTGCGACACGCTCGTACTGGACGACGGGTTTCAATACCTACCCCTGAAGGGCCGGCTCAACCTCCTGCTGGTGGACAAGACCAATCCCTTCGGTAACGGCCATCTGCTGCCGCGCGGCATCCTGCGCGAGCCCGTCAAGCATCTGAAGCGCGCGAGCTACGTTTTCCTCACCAAGTCCAACGGCGAGCGGGACCCCGAGCTCGAGGCGCTGATTGCCAAGCACAATCCGGGCGCGGACATCATCGAGTGCGCGCACCGGCCGCAGTATTTGCAGCGGTTTGGGGTGCCACTCACGGCGCCAAACGCGCGGGAGCCGTTGTCCTTTCTGAAGGGCCGACGCGTCGCGGCGTTCTGCGGAATCGCGACGCCGGAGAGTTTTGAGAAGTTCCTGCGCGACCTCGGCGCCAAGCTCGTGGCGCGGGAGCGCTACCTCGACCACTATCGTTACACGGATGAGGATTTTGCCGAGCTGTTCGCGCTGGCGCAACGCGAAGGCGCGGACTGCCTGGTGACGACGGAGAAGGACGCCGTGCGCATCCCGGAAAACCGGCCTTGGCCGCTGCCCTTGTTTTACCTGCGACTCGAGATCGACATCATCCACGGTGCCGCGGACTTTGACGAGGCGGTGGGCCGGATTTGTTTTCCGCAGAGTGGTCGCGCCTGACGGGCCGCGCCGGTCGGCTTGGCATGGGGTGGCGAATTCGCGGATGTTGGGGTAAATCCTGATTCACGACGGCCGTGACCTGCGGAAAGGTGGGTGTTGGGTCGGTTGGCTGTGGGTGGGTTTCACGCCCGAGATCCGACCCGCAAATCTCGAGCGTAAAGCCCGACCTACAAGATCAGAGAAATTCAAACTGACCCGCTGCCGAAAGATGCGATAAACCCTGACGCAAGCTAGAGCGGTTTAAATGGAACGGTCGCCGCATCATTTCCCTTGTCATCGCGAGGTGCGCGAAGCGCGCCGTGGCGATCCAGCTGGTTTGCTTGGTTGCTCCGCGCCTCGCAATGACACGCGCATCGGCGACGACTTTAGTTAATCCGCTCTAGCTGCGGGTTTCGGGCTTTGGGTGCAACCGGCGGAGGAGCGGAGCGCTCGCTGCGCGAGAGAAGCGGCCCACCTTTCGCTTGCGCGCCGGATGTCCGATGGGGTTAGCTGCGGCATGATCATTGATCCCCGGATTACAAAACTGGCAGAAGGCCTGATCGGCTTTTCAACGGATCTGAAGAAAGGCGAACGCGTGCTCATCGATGCGTATGACGTGCCGGACTCCATCATCATCGCGCTGATCCGCGCCGCCCGCGCACACGGCGCCTATCCGCTGGTGCAGAACCACCGGGCCCGTATTACGCGCGAGCTTTCGCTGGGGGCTGAGGAGGCGCAGTTCGCGCCCCACGCCGAGGTCGAGCTCGCCCGCATGCAGAAGATGGACGCGTACATTGCGCTGCGCGGGTCGGACAATATTTTCGAGGGTTCCGACATCCCCGCCGCGAAGGTGCAGCTGGTCAGCCGGCTGATGAAACCCGTACAGGACCACCGCGTCGGCAAGACCAAGTGGGTCGTGCTTCGCTGGCCGACTTCGGCCATGGCGCAGCAGGCCGGGATGAGCACGGAGGCGTTTGAAGAATTTTACCTGAGGGTCTGCACCATGGATTACAGCCTGCTCGCGCCGGGCATGGCGGTGCTCAAGAAGCTCATGGACGCGACGGACCGCGTGCACATCAAGGGTCCGGGCACGGACCTGCGTTTCTCGATCAAGGGCATCGGGTCACAACCCTGCGGCGGCTTGCGCAACATTCCGGACGGCGAGGTGTTTTCCTGCCCGGTAAAGGACAGTGTCGAGGGTTTCGTGCAGTACAACGCACCAACGGTTTACCTCGGCACGTCGTTCGACAGCATCCGCCTCGCTTTCAGCAAGGGCAAAGTGGTCGAGGCGACTTCGAGTAACACCAAGCGCTTGAACGAAATCCTGAACAGCGATGCGGGGGCGCGCTACATCGGCGAGTTCGCGATCGGCTTTAATCCGTATATCCTCGAGCCGATGCGTGACATCCTCTTCGACGAGAAGATCGCGGGCTCGTTTCATTTTACTCCCGGCCAGGCTTACGACGGCGTGGGCAACGGCAACAAGTCGCAGGTGCACTGGGACATGGTCTGCATCCAGCGCCCGGAATACGGCGGCGGCGAAATCTGGTTCGACGGCGTGCTGATCCGCAAGAACGGCTTGTTCGTTCCGAAAGCGCTGCACAAACTGAATCCAGCTTATCTCCTCAAGGCGGTTTGAACCGCGGACGGACGCGAAAGGACGCGAATTTTTAAAATGCATCGGAAGGCTCTCTCTGATTCGGGTGCATTCGCGGCCATTCGCGGTTAAAAAATGTCCATCGGCCTTAACGATTTCATTCAGGCCCTCCCGAAAACGGAGACTCACCTCCATGTCGAGGGCGCATTGCCGTATGAGCTGCTGACCGCGTGGCAGCCGGCGCAGTACCCGGAGAATCCCCCGTTCCGGCGCGCAGATTACCGGTACGCGACGTTCCCGGATTTCGAACGCACCCTGCTGGCGAACGCGTTGCCGTGGTTCACGACGGCCCAGCGTTATTACGAGGCGACCAAGGTCATGTTCGCCCGGCACGTGGCGCAGAATGTGCGCTACGTCGAAACGAGTTTCCACCTGCCCGTCACGAAATTCATCAACACCCCGGGTCCCGAGATCATCGCGGCGATCCGGGCCGCGGTGCCGGCCGGGCTCGAGGTGCGAATTTTCACGGGCATGCTCCGGAGCGATATCACGGGCGACCTGCGGCCCACGATTGACCAGCTCCACACGTGGGACGGACTCGCGGGCGTGGATTTGCACGGCTTTGAACAGATGCCGACCGAGCGCGACACCGCGGCCGTGTGGGCGAAGTTGCGAGCGGCGGGCAAAGTCACGAAGTGCCACGCGGGTGAATTCGACAACGCGGCACGGGTCCGGGAGGCAATCGAGCAACTGGGTGTGACACGGATCCAGCACGGCGTCCGCGCCATCGAGGATCCGGCGGTCGTGCGCCTCGCGGCGGAGCGGGGCGTGACGTTCGACATCTGCCCGATCAGCAACATTCGGTTGAAAGTTTTCCCAACGCTGGCGGTTCATCCCCTGCGACAGCTGATGCAGGCCGGCGTGAATTGCACTGTAAGCACGGACGACCCGCTCTGCTTCGCGAACGCGGTGAACGACGAGTATCGCGGCTTGGCGAGCGAGCTGGCTTTCACCGCCGCCGAGCTCGCGCAGGTGGCCCGCAACGGATGGAAGGTGGCCAATGTCCCGGCTGCGACCCGGAACGCCGCGCTGGACGAAATCGATCGTCTGGCTATGAGATAAGAAATCATATCTGGTAGCTACGAGCGTGAGCGAGTGGCCGAACCACCACTCGCTCACGCTCGTAGCTACTTTGTTCCCTTGATAGCTGCTTCTTACTTTTGAACACCACCTACACAGTGCCTGAGGGCATCCGCCAACTGCGGGCTGACAAGGCCCTCTCCCTGTCGCATCTCGACCACAGTCGCGTGGCGTTTCACCGTGCTTTCGATGCGGGGTTGGTCTCCCGCCGAGGGAAGATCCTCGTTCGGGACACCCCCGTGGTCGGAGGAGATGTGTTGGAGTTTACCTTTCCCGATTTGAAGCCGGCTGAGCTTAAGGCGGTGGATATTCCGCTCGATGTCTTATTTGAGGACAAGCACCTGCTCGCGATCAACAAGACTTCGGGCATGATCGTGCATCCCGGTGCCGGCACCGGGGAGGACACCCTCGTGCATGCGCTGCTGGCGCACTGCAAGGGAGGACTGAGCGGCATCGGGGGCGTGGAGCGGCCGGGGATCGTGCACCGGCTCGATCGCGAAACCTCGGGGATCATTCTCGTCGCAAAGACCGACAAGGCCCACCGCGGACTGGCCGAGCAGTTTTCCGAGCGCGCGCTGCAGAAGGAATATCTGACGCTCGTCACGGGTGCGCCGGGGCTGATGAGCGGTTCGATAAAAAAGGCGATCGGGCGCAACAAGCAGCACCGGCACAAGATGGCGCCGGTGGAAGTGGAGCAGGGCGGGCGCGACGCGCACACGGATTGGGAGGTGGTCGAGCGGTTTGGTGACGTGGCGACCTTGATGCGTTGCACGATCCATACCGGACGCACGCATCAGATCCGCGTCCACATGAAGGCGCTGGGCCACATCGTCCTAGGCGACGAGGTTTACGGGTGGAAACCCGATTCGAGGCTGAAGCAGCAGCCGGAACGGGTGATGTTGCATGCGGAGCACCTGATTTTTACCCACCCGATCAACGGCAAGACGATTGAGCTCAGAGCGCCCTTGCCGAAGGATATGGCCACGATGGTGGCGCAAGTGCGCAAAGCGGGAGCTGCGTCCGAAAAAGCGCGCAAGCTGCTGGAGAAGCCCGCGAAGCCCCGGGGCAAGCCGAAGCCCCCGCCGTTTCATCCCCACGAGTCGCGAGCGTGAAGCCTATTTACCCATGGAACCAATTTCCCAAGCGACGAGTGACCTGACAGTTGAATGGGCCCGTTTGCTGGCGCCGCATTTCGGGCCGAGTGGCAGCATGGATCTCGACCTGCGCGACTGGCCGAAGGCGGAGGGACCGTCGTTCTACAACCAGTTCAGCCATTTCGTTTTCCTCCAGCTCGCCACGGGCGAAGTGCCGGGAGCCACGGCCCCGGAACGGGAGGCGTATCTCAGAATCGCGCTGAACAATATCGAATACGCCCTGGCCATCACCGATGCCGACTTCCACACGCCGCATTATTCCCGCGGCAAGGACTGGGGGCGGCACATCGGCGAGTGGCTGGTTTATTACCTGCTGTGTTCGCTGGAGCTGATCGAGCGGCACCAGCTGGGTTCGGCGGATCTGCGGACGCGACTGGCGAAGGTGGTCACCGGCGCGACCGCGACCTTGCACGGCCGCTTCGTCAAGAAATACGCGGCGACGCCCGCGGAATTCATCGGCAACCACGACACCTGGCATGGCCTGCTGTTTTACCGGGCGGGCCGGCATTTCCGTCGCGAGGAGTGGATGAACTATGCGCGGGATTTGTTCGCGCGTTGCGTGCTGCCATTTCAAACGCCGGATGGCTACTGGCCGGAAGGTCATGGCATCGTGGTGGGCTATGCGCTGGTCACGGCGCAGGCGGTTTCACTCTATGCGGAGCTGTCCGGCGATGAGGCGGCGCTCACGGCGATCGGGCGGTTTTTTGGTTTCTATGAATTCTTCAGCTTCCCCGATGGAACGACGTCCGTGGTGGTGGATGTGCGGATGCGTTACAGCCTGATGCCGTTCATGTTTCTGCCACCCGGATTTCTCCGCTGCGAAGCCGGCCGGCGGGCCGTGCTGGCGCGGTTACAGGCGGCCCAGAGCTATTTCGCGGCGGAGGGCGTGCATGACAATGGCGCGCAGAGTTTCACGTTCTTCGGATCGTTCGCAGAGTTTGTCTTCGCCCCGGTCGCAAAACGGGCCGAACTCCAAGTGGTGCGGCCGATGACTCTGCCCGCGGCGCGCGTGGCTCAGGGTGACTGGCAGGCGTATCTGGGCTGGCAGGTGACGCCGGAGCATCCGAGCCGGTTCGTGCTCGATTCGCAGAGTTTCGTTGAGGTGTGGCATCGTCAGGCGGGCTATGTGGCCGGCACGGGCGGCGGAAAATTCATGCCGCGATTTTCGACGATCCGGCGGATTGACGAAGGGCGGGCGTATATTCCGGAGCGCGTTTCAGCGGCGACGGGCGATGGCGAGCGCGCGAGCGTGCAGTTTGGTTTCGGGCCGGATGACGTGGAGTTGGGCGTAAGGGTGGAAGCGGACGTGTGCTCACTGAGTGCCCGGTTAATTCGACCGGCGGCGAAGGCGCGCTACGAGGCGGCACTGATTTTTCCGTTTCGCCATGGCGAAACCGTGACGATAGACGACGAGAGCCAGAAGATTGAACCGGGCATTAGTATCCATCGGAATTGGGTGGGACGGCCGGTGAAGGAGCTCAAGTGGCGCGGCCTAACCTGGCGGATGCCGGAAGGCGCGCAGTTGGAGTATCCCATCGTGCCGCACAATTCTTACACTCAGGACGGCCTGCCCACGCCGGGAGACTATGTGGGCCGGCTCACTTTCCCCGTGTCCGTGACCGCGCAGATCGTGACAATTCGCTGACGTGGGTGCGATCGCACCCGCGGAGGTTTCGTTAAGCGGATTCCCCGCCGTGGCCGAGGCGATGACGGGCAGCCGGAGCAGTCCGTTCGACTGATCGTCGCATTCTATTCAACTCCGCCCCAGCCGGACGATTCGGCCCACCAGTCCGGCGGCCGGAATCATGTCTCGAGCGCCTCGCGCGCGAGGCCGTACCGCAGACTATAGAACGAGTGACGGAAGGCCGTAAACTTCCCGCGCTCGGCGACAGCCAGGAGCGTGGTCAGGGCCGTCGGAAAAACGTCGGCACGCGCGGGCGGCAGGCCCGGTACCTGTTGACGGGCGGCGAAGGGCAGTGGGGCGATTTCGCGCAGCAGACCCTCCATCATTCCCACGGTGACATCGGGTAACGTGGCTTCGAGGGCGACTCCGCGCTGCGCCGCCAGGATGGCGCGAACCGTCGTGATCGTTCCGCCGGTGCCGACGGCGATTGAGCCGACCGACAAATCGAAAGTAAAATCCGCGCCGGAGAAAGCGTCTGCGCAATGGGTCGCGATGAGCTGGCGACTGGCGCTGGTGAAGGGCGCCCGAGGGTCGCTGATAAATTTTTCGGTCAGCCGCACACACCCGAGTTGGAGGCTGGCGGACCGCGTCACCTGCCGATGGCGAAAGGCGAGGCACTCGAGGCTGCCGCCGCCGAGGTCGAAAACGTAGAAATCCTGCAGGGCGGAGAGGGCAGGATCGCAGGTCAGCCCGCGACCGATGAGTTCAGCTTCCTCGTCGCCGGTGAGGATGCGGATGGCGTGGCCGGTGGCGGCGTGCACTTGTTCGCGGAACGCGGGGCCGTTGGAGGCATCGCGAACGGCACTGGTGGCGACCAACACGGTCCGCGCCGGTGAGAAAGGCGCGGCATCGGCGAGGAGAGTGCGGATCGCCTCCAAGCTGCGGGCCATGCCGTCGTCGCTCAGTCTCGGTGCCCTCTGGCTGATGCCGGCACTGATGCGGACGTCGAGGGTGCGAACTTTGAGCGCCTTGACCTCGCCGTTGGGTGCCAGTGCGGCGACAAGGATCTTGATGGAATTACTGCCGATATCGATGACGGCGACGGCGGGGCTCATGTGGCTGAGAGGTTGCCCACGGAACCGACGGAATACACGGAAATCTGAAATGACTTAAGTCGGTGGATCGGATCGCGATCCTTCCGGGTGATCCGGGTGTTTCTTGCGTTCACAACACAAAATCCGCGGGCGCTATGAGCAGGACGAACTCGCCTTTCAAGCTGGTCTTGGCGAGTCGGGCTTGGACGTCGGCCGCGGGCCCCACGAGGAAGGTCTCGTGGAGTTTGGTCACTTCCTTGGCCACGCAGATCACGCGGGCAGGTCCAAGGGTCGCGACGATTTCCTCCACGGCTTTGTCGATGCGGTGGCAGCTTTCGTAGAGCGCGAGCGTGTAGTCGAAGTCGCGGTGCTTTTCGAAGAATGCGATCCGCGCGGCGCTCTTGGGCGGAAGAAAACCCACGTAGAGAAATCCATTGGTGGGCAGTCCGGCGGCACTGAGGACCGCGGTGAGGGCGCTGGGGCCGGGGACGGGCACGACGGGCAGGCGTCGACGGCGGCAGGCGCGGACGAGACGGAATCCAGGGTCGCTCAGGGCGGGCGTGCCGGCGTCGCTGACGACGGCGATGGATTTTCCGGCGGCGAGTTCATCGGCGAGTTTTTCCGCCATCTCGGTTTCGTTGTGCTCGTGATAGGCGACGAGGGTTTTGCGCAGGCCGAAACGCGTGAGCATGGCGCCAGTGGTGCGGGTGTCCTCACAGGCGATCACGTCCACGGCTCCGAGGATCGCCCGGGCGCGCTCCGTCAGGTCCGCCAGATTGCCGATGGGCGTCGCGACGATATAGAGATGACCGGGCAGCGGGGTCAGCGAGGCGTTGGTGACGGGGGATTCGGTCATAAAAAAAATCCGGCCCGAGGCCGGATTTTTGCAGCAGTCGGTTTGGGCTCAGTGGCCCGTGCCCATGCCGGGAACCTGGCCTTCCCAGTCGGCGGGCCGGCTCCAGGGAATCGAGGTATCCTTGGACGTCTTGTTAGTGCATCCACCGAGGGTGGCGCCAAACGCGATGAGCAGCAGGGCAAAAAGGGGTTTCTTGAGCGTGGTCATGTCGGATATTTTAATATGAGTAAGTGGTCGTTGTGCAAGGCGGCAGGCGCAGAAGCGGTGGAAGGTAAGCTTTGAGCGGTTGGCGACTGCGTACGAAAAGACGGGCGGTATCTCTGCTGGTTACTACGTGGCGCCGGACCGCTCGGATGCTGAGAACCACGGACCAAGCGGTTAGTTCCACGAAGTTCAGCCCTTGAACGAGTAACGTGACTGGTACCAAGGGGTCTTGGCACGTTTTTTTATTCCGCTGCTTTTGTTCGCGGCGAGGTGTTCGAGAATCTTGTAGGTCAGCTCGGCTTGATCGTTGGACCCGAGATGGGTGGCGAGTTCCTCGGCGGTGAACGCCTTGGCGGGCTCCGCCTGAAGCGCGGCGGCAATCTTCAGTTTCAATGCGATCACGCCGCTCGCGGCCTTCTTACCGGCCTCGACGCCGGGCTGGTCGTAGGCGTTGATACCGATCAGCGAGGCGTATAAACCGACGACGCGCTCGTAGAGGGCGATGAGCATGCCCACCGAATGCGGCGATACGTCTGGCAGGGTGATCG
>JBDTJA010000275.1:0-6283 GCA_039936075.1 Opitutaceae bacterium
GGACCGCCGCCATAATCGTGAAAGTAAACGCCGCGGTCATAGCAGCCCTTGACCAGCTGCAGCATCAGCGCGCGGTCGTGGCAAAACGTGTCCTCGTAACGCACCGCCGGCGTCTTCCGGCCGAGCAAAATGTTAAAGCGCGCGCCGTGATGTGGGACGATGAGATTCAAGTCGTGCTGCCGGATGATCCGGTCGATTCCGTCGTGCAACGTCTTTTCCAGCTTCCGAAGCCGCGCGTAGAATCCCGGCTTGGCGGCTTCCGCGAGAAACCCGAGTCCAGCCAGGACCGGCACCAAGTGCGCATTGAACGTGCCGCTGTGTTGCACCCGGCCGACCGGCTGGAACAGGTCCATGATCTCGGCCCGCCCGCAGAAGGCCGATAGCGGAAGTCCGCCGCCGATCGCTTTGCCGATCGTGCAGACATCCGGCGTCACGCCCCATTCCGTCTGCGCCCCACCCGGCGATTTCTTAAACGCCGACTGAATCTCGTCGAAGAACAGCACGACGCCGGCCTCCTGGGTCATTTTTCGCAACGCCGCCAGATAGCCCGGCTGGGGCATGATTCCGCCGGAGTTAAAGTTGATCGGTTCCAGAATCACCATGGCCGTCTCATGCCCATGCTCGGCAATCGCGCGCGCCATGGCCGCAACATCGTTGAATGGCACCGGAATGATAAAATCGGCCAGCGCTGCCGGCATCCCCGGCGACTCGAGATACGGTTGCGTGCGATTCTGCGCGAAAGCCGAGGCCGGGGGCTGGCCGCCGATATAGATAAGCTCGTGATAGCCGTGGAAGTGGCCCTCGACGCGGATGATTTTGTCCCGCCCTGTGAACGCCCGGCAGGCCCGGATCAGGTGCAGCGTGGCCTCGGTGCCGGACGAGCAGAAGCGAATGCGTTCCGCGCAGGGAATGAGGTCACACAGCTGGTGGGCGAGCTGCTCGTGAAATTCGGTTTCGAACGAGTGCGCGTAGCCGAGCTTGGCGGCTTTCTTGAGCGCCCGGTCCACCGCTGGATGTCCATGGCCCAACAGGGCCGCGCCATGCGCACAGCTCATGTCAATGAAGCGCCGTCCCTCGAGACTCCACACGTGCGCGCCTTTCGCACGCGACACATAGAACGGGGTGCCGATGGCGTGGTTCAGCCGCACGGAGGAGTTTACTCCCCCTGGCAAAACCTTCCGGGCCTTGGCGTATTGGCGCTTGAGTGTGTTCACGTGAGGTTGCTCCGTTTGATCCATTCGACATCACGCCAATCGCCAATCTTGTCGAGCGGCCAAAGCGGCCGGTTGATCCGTCGATAGGGCAGGCTCGCAAATCGCGACGAGGCGCACCCCGGGCAATCGGACAGGATCATGTCCGCCGCAAACGGGCCAAACTCCGCCCGGAATCCGGCCGGCGACTTCACGATCACGATCTTAAAGTCCTTCGGCTCCAGCCCAACACAGCGATACATCAGCGGCGTGCTGCCTGGCCCGGGCTTCTCCACCAACAACAACGTGACGTCCGCCACCCGCACCACCGCCGCGCGGCCCATGTTAATCTTGAGATTGGCGCCGCCATGGCCCGTCAGGGTGTAACCCGCTTTCCGGTGCAGCGCGACGACCCGACCCCAGATCTTCATCGGCCGGGAGAAGATATGGTCCCGCTTGCCTCCAACCGCGAAATGGAAGTCCACCCCCGCGCCCACCTTGTAGGAATGGGCCACCGCCGCAGGGTCCACCATGATCGTCAGCGCGCCACCGGGCACCTTGCGGCTGATCAGCTCTTTCAACAGGTGGATGCTGTCCCCGCCCCCGCCGGAATTCGTCGCATCGGCCCCGTCGGCAATGACCGCCGGCTGCCCCTTGCACTTGAGCGCCCGGGTGACACACGCCGGGGCCTGCAAAAATTTCATCACGAGCTTCCGCCGGACCGGCCAGCACTGCGCCGCCAGTTCCTCCGCCTTCCGCCGACCGAGGTCTGGCTGGTTATCTGTCACGATCAGGACGGTCCACCCGAGTTCCGGCACGTCCAGATACGCCTGCGTCATCAGGATCGCGGTACTCAGCACGCCCTTCCGGCCTTCCAGCGCCACAAGTTTTTTGAAGATGGTCTTCAACGGCGGCACAAACGTGCTCTGCAGCTCCCCGCCCGTGATCATCGGTAAACGCACCAGCGCAGATACCGGACGCGCGCCGCGAAATAATTTTCGCAGCAGCGCGGCGGCGCGCAGGCCGGTCTCGGGCTGATCCACATGCGGAAACGTATGATAGCCGACGATCGCACTGGCGTGCCGGATCATGCGCGCGGTAACGTGCGCGTGCAGGTCAATCGTCGCCACCACGGGCAACTCCGG
Source organism: Opitutaceae bacterium (assembly GCA_039936075.1). Lineage (GTDB taxonomy): Bacteria > Verrucomicrobiota > Verrucomicrobiia > Opitutales > Opitutaceae > Opi-474. The sequence goes on from JBDTJA010000275.1 coordinate 2,336, forward strand.
GCCGACGATGCCGCGGATTTTCTCCAGCAACCAGCCATCCAGGTCCGGTTCATCCACGCCCATCATCGCCCCGTGCAACGCGATGAGCAGGCCATCCAACCGCCCGGCCTTCTTCAGCTCCTGGCGCAGCAGCGCGGCAAACCAGTTTTGCGTGTTCCGGGCCGCGGGACCACCCGACCACGCCTGCAGGCGCAACACGCCCACGGCTTGCACCGGCTCGCGCCATTTCTTCAGGCCCTGCACAAATCCTCCGATTTCACCCACGTCGCCGTAACGCGTGAGCACCTGACGCCCTCGACCGACGCCGAAGTTCTCAAAATCCTTCGGGAGGGTCAGAACCGGATTAAACCAATTCGTCTCCTGCAATATCTGGATCAGACCGATGCGTTTCATGCGGCGCGACCTTCACTCAAGCGGCGCGCCTCCCGCTGGCGACATCGAAAGCGCCACCGGCGGACTCCTCCGGCGCTCGTTGCCCGGAGAATACCGTGTAAGGATTTCCGGTCGGCGGATACTAATTAGAGCGATGAGCAAGAATCCCGCGCATGAAGCGCTCCTCAAGGAATGGCTGGAGAGCCATCGTGGGATTATTTTCAAGGTGACGCTTTCCTTTGCCCGCACGGCAACGGAGGTGGCGGACCTGCAACAGGAGATCCAGCTCCAGCTCTGGAATTCGCTGTCAGCCTTTTCCGGCAAGGCCAAGGCCTCCACCTGGATCTATCGCGTCAGCCTGAACACGGCACTCGCGTGGCGCCGCGGCACGGACCGCCGCACGGGGAAGATCGAGCCGGACGCGAGTCTTAGCCAAATTGTGGACCAGGCGGCTTCGCCCGCCGACCGCGCCAGCCAGCACGAGGTCTTGGGCCAGCTCTACGCTGCGATCCATAGGATGGACGATGCCGATCGCGCCCTGATCCTCCTGCTGCTCGACGGTCTCGCCTACCGGGAAATCGCCGAAATCACCGGCCTGACCGAAATCCACGTGGGCGTCGCGCTGACGCGCGCCCGCAAACGTCTTACCACCCTCATGAAAGGAGTGATCGATGAATTGGAATAATTTGGAATCCACCTGGAAAAGCCAGAAGGCGGCCGCCATCCCGGCCGCCAACCTCGCCAGCCTGCTAAGCACTTTCGAGTCCAAGAGCCGCGCTGAAGCCTGTCGTTTTCTCTGGCGCGATCTCCGCGAGGGTATCGTGGGCATCTTTCTCAGCGGCTATTTCGCCTACAAAACCTGGAAAGCCGGCCCGGCCTACTGGCCCATCGGCGTGGCCGTGGCGATCCTCGCAGGAATCGCGGTGTTCTTTCTCATCGACCGGCTGCGGGCGCGTGGCCTGCGGCTGTCCCCGGATGCAGCGTTACTGGCCAAGGTCGATGCCGATCTCGCTGAGCTGCGGCATCAACGCCGCCTCTACGACACGGTAACAGCGTGGGGCCTGGCTCCACTCGCGCTGGCGATGGTGATCATCGTTGCAACGGCCTATTACAACAAACCCGAGATGCTGCAGAGCGCCCGGCATATCCGTTATGCGGCGGGTTACTTTGTGGCGGTGGTGGCTCTCTTCTGGTACATCCGGACGCTCAATCAGCGCATCCTTCACCGGCAGATCGAGCCTCGCATCAGCGAACTTGAGAGGCTCCGTGATAATCTTACTTCTCCCCCATAAACCCCTCCGTCCTGCCTGATGAAAATCCACCGCCTGATTGTTATCTCCCTCTGCCTGGCCGCGCCCTTGTTCGCCAAACCACCCGCGGACCTGCAGCAGAAACTCGACGCCTTCGTCAAAGGCGGGCCGGGCGGCGCGGCTGCCGCTTGGGTGGACGCGGATGGCACCGCGTTTTTCTCGTCCGGCACGTTCGCCGCCAATGATCCGCGGCCCATCACGCCCGACACCGTTTTTGAGGTCGGCTCATTGTCGAAGGTGTTCACGGCGCTCCTTCTCGCAGAGAGCGAGCAGCTCGGGAAAGTCAGCCGCCACGACTCCGCCGCAAAATACCTGCTCCCCGCCAACGACCCGGCCCAAGGACTACTCGCGAATATCATCCTGCTCTCGCTGACCACCCACACCTCGGGCCTGCCGCGCCTGCCCGCCAACATCGGCCCGAATCCGGATGGCGTGCCGCAACCTTACGCGGCCTATGACCGGGCGATGATGGTGGAGGCGCTCCGCTTCTACGGTCCGTCGGCGGTCGTCGGAAAAAAGGAAATGTACTCCAATTTCGGCGGCGCCCTGCTCGGTGAAAGTCTCGCCGCCGCCTGGGGTACCAGCTACGCCGACGCACTGGCCACCCACGTGCTCACGCCGCTCGGCCTGAAGGCGACGACCGTGGGTCTGACCCATTCACCCGCGCCCAAGGACCTCGCTCCGGGTCACGTCGACGGCAAAGTCGTGCCCGACTGGACGTGGGAGGCCTTTGCCCCCGCCGGCGGCGTGCGCAGTTCTGCGCGTGACATGGCGCGGCTCGTCGCCGCCGGTCTGGCCAAGAGCGACGGACCCTTGCACGCCGCATTTGCAGCCACCCTGCAGCCGCAACATGCGCTCGATGACATGAACGGGCAGATCGGCTTGGGTTGGATGTTCACCGACGACGCCGCAAATCCCGTCGTCTGGCACAACGGCGCCACCGCCGGCAGCCATAGCTTCGTGGCGTTCAGCCCGAAAACCGGCTCGGGTATCGTGATTCTGGCGAACATGCAGCGTCCGTCAGAGGCGCTCGGCTTTGCCTTGCTCGGCGCCAAGCCTCCCGGGCCCAAGGGCGAGATGATCAAAAACGCCGCTGACTACGTCGGCCTATATTCCCTCACCCCGACAGCCGGTTTCACCATGTTCGAGCTGGATGGCACTCTGCGCGGAAAACTCGGCAACCAGCCCTCTTTCGGCCTGCACGCCGTGGCACCGGACCGCTTCTCGGTCATGGGGGTGTCTGCCGAAATCTCCTTTGAGCGCGGCGCCGATGGCAAAGTTAACGTCCTGATCCTCCATCAAAATGGCGTGGATCAACGCGCGCCGCGCAACCAACTCCCTAACGAAGTGGAGTTGCCCGCGGCCACCTTGCACGAATATACCGGCGCCTTCGCGCTGACGCCCAACTTCATCGTCACGATCACCGACGAGGCCGGCCACCTCTTCGCCCAAGCCACAGGGCAGGGCAAACTCCCGATCTACGCGTCGGCCAAGGATGAGTTCTTCTACAAACTGGTCGTCGCCAAACTCAGCTTTCAGCGCAACGCCGCCGGCCAGGTCTCCGGCCTCACGCTCCATCAGGGCGGCCGGGACCTGCCCGCGCCGAAATCCGCAGCCAGCTTGGGCCAGCAATAAGCGATAAGCTGTAAGCCGTAAGCGCGAACCAAAGCCATCGGCCGGCGTTCTGCGGGGTAAGAGAACTCATCGTCTGGCGCTTGTCGCTTTAAGCTTATCGCTTATAGCTTACAGCTCCGCCGGCGAAGTCGCGGGGTTTTGTTTTTGCGCAAAGCCGGACCACCTGCACTGTCGGCTCCGCCATGCCCGCCCCCACGCGCATCGTTGATTCCCACCAGCACGTCCGCTGGCACCAGCGCGACGAGCATGGTCTCGTCGCCGACCTCGACGCCCACGGGATCAGTTATGCGTGGCTGCTCACCTGGCAACTCGGCCTCGTTGAGCAATCGCCCGAACACGCCTCCTACCTGAATCCCGCGCTCACCCTGCCCGACGGCTCGCATCCGGGCATTCCGCTGTCGGAGTTGCTCGCTGTCCGCGAAAAATATCCGAAGCGCTTCGTCGTTGGCTACTGCCCGCACCCGCTCTGGCCCAGCGCTCCACAACTGCTCGAAGCCGCGTTTCACATGCACGACGTGCGCGTGTGCGGGGAATGGAAGTTCCGCGTGCCGTTCGATGATCCGCGCTGCCTCGCGCTCTTCAAGATGGCTGGGAAATTGAAACTGCCCGTCGTGCTGCACCTCGACGTCCA
>JBDTJA010000276.1:0-10333 GCA_039936075.1 Opitutaceae bacterium
CGAAAAATTCAGCGAGGCTCAGATGCTCGAGGAATATGGCTGGTTCATCGGCAAGCGCATCGGCCTGTCCGAGCTCAATTTCTCGCCCGCCCAAGTGGACACCGTATTGAAGGGCGTCACGTCGGCCTCCCAAGGCAAACCGTCGCCGCATGAGCTCGAGAAGATCGGGCCGCAGATGGACCAGTTCATCAAGGCCAAGCAATCCGAGTATCTCGCGAAACTGAAGGTCAAGGGCATGGCGGAGTCCGCCGCGTTCCTGACCGAGATCAAAAAGAAGAAGGGCGTCGTCGTGCTGCCCAGCGGCCTCGTCTATGAAGTCTTCGAGCCCGGTACCGGCCCGGCGCCGAAGCCCACCGACACGGTGACAGCCCATTACGTCGGCTCCCTCGTGGACGGTACCGTGTTCGACAGTTCCGTGGCGAAGGGCGAGCCCGTCACCTTCCCGCTCACGGAGATGATCCCGGGCTGGATTGAAGGCCTGCAGCACAGCGCCAAGGGCGGCAAGATTCGCCTCTACATTCCGCCGGAGCTCGCCTTTGGCGATGATCCGCGCCCCGGCATTCCGCCCGCGTCGACGCTGATCTTCGACGTCCAAATCCTTGATATCAAGCCGACGCCGCCCGCCCCGATGCCGGCTCCGGGTGCTCCGGAAACGGCCCCGGCCGCGCCGGCGCCGGACGCGAATCCCGCCACGAAGGGCAAGTAAGCCCTCTGCGCTTTATCGAGCCCCCGGCTATTTCGCCGGGGGCTTTTTCGTGCCCGGTTTGCGGGCTTTCGAAGTGCGCACCGCCACCTGCAGGTCGGCGATGAAGGCAGCCACATCCGACGCGCGGGTGTCCCATGCGCACATCAGTCGATAGCCGTGTTCGCCGATGAAACGGTAAAAGTGCCAGCCGCGTCGCTCGAGGGCGGCGTAAACCGCGGGAGGCATGGCCACGAAGACGCCGTTGACCTCGGGTTTGACCAGCAGGCGCAGGGAGGGAAGAGCGCGGATGGCCCGGGCCAGTGCTCGGGTGCGGGCGTTGGCGGCGGCGGCGTGCCGCAGCCAGGCGCCGTCGCGCAGCATCGCCTCCCATTGGGCGGCCGCAAAACGCATTTTCGAGGCGAGCTGGCCACCCTGTTTCACGCGATATTCGAACTCGCGCGAGTAAGTGCGGTTGAAAAAAACCACGGCCTCCGTCGAGTGCATGCCATTCTTGGTCCCGCCGAAAGACAGCACATCCACGCCCGCGCGCCAGGTGCAATCGGCCGGGGAGAATCCGCGCGAGCCCAGCGCCGCCATGGCATTGGCAAAACGCGCGCCGTCCATGTGGACGCCGAGTCCGTGGGTATGCGCCACCTTGGCGAGCGCGCGCACTTCCGCGGGCGTGTAGACCGAGCCCAACTCAGTGGATTGCGTGAGCGAGAGTGCGCCGGGCTTGGGATAATGCACGCCATGGCCGCGGTGCAGCGCCGCCTCGAAGGTCGCCGGCAGGAGTTTGCCGTTGGGTCCATCGAGCGCGATGACCTTGGAGCCGCCGGTGAAAAATTCGGGCGCGCCGCACTCATCCACGTCGGCGTGCGACACGCGGTGACAGAGGATGCTGTTGAAACTGCGGCAGAGGGCCGAGAGCGCGAGCGCGTTGGCCGCCGTGCCATTGAAGACGAGGAACACCTCGCACTCCTTCTCAAAGATTTTGCCGAAGAGCCGGTTCAGGCGCCGGGTCCAACGGTCCGCGCCGTAGCTCGGCACATGCCCGGCGTTCGCTGCGACGAGCGCCGCCCATGCCTCGGGGCAAATGCCGGCCGTGTTGTCGCTGGCGAACGTGTAGTTGGCGGGGACGCGCATGACGATTTTGGTGTTTGGCAAGGCGGGGGCGGCGGCGTTTCGTGACAGCGCACGCGATGAATGCAGCGGACGTCAATCTCTACCTCGTCGGTTTCATGGGCACGGGCAAAAGCACCGTCGGCCGCGCCGTCGCGCAACGGTTGGGCTTTCAGGCGCTGGACAGCGACCATGAGATCGAGCGCGTGGTGGGGAAACCCATCCCGGAGATTTTTGCAAGCGAGGGCGAGCCGGCCTTCCGCGCGCGGGAGCGGGAGTTCGTGCAACACGGCCATCCAGCGTCGCGCACGCTCGTGGCGTGCGGCGGAGGGTTGATCATCCAGCCGGGCATGCTGGAGCTGTTGAAGGCGCGCGGCGTCGTGATCTGTCTGCACGCCTCGATCGAGACGATACTCGAGCGCACGGCCCGCAATAGTAACCGGCCGTTGCTCAATGTGGAAAAACCCGAGGAACGCGTGCGGGCACTTTACGCCGAGCGCGAGCCCGTCTACAAACGGGCTGGCGCGGTCATCCTCACCGACTCGCGTCCGCTCAGCGACATTGTCGCGCACGTCGTCCGGACCTGGCGGCGGGAGGCGGCGGATTTTGCGGCGCGTCCGCCGGGTCCGATCTGATCCGTCAGAACAGCTCGCTCATCCGCGCGACGAACGCCGCGGGCGGGCGGGTGGGGCGGCCGTTGAGGTCGCAAAACGCATGCGAGCTGGTGCCGGTGGCGAGCAGTTCTTCCCCGCGAAAGACCTCGTATTCGAGGCGGATTCGCAGGAGGGGTTTTTCCTTCATCGTCGCCACGATTGTCAGCGTGTCGTCGTAAAGCGCGGGACGGACGAATTTGGCCGCGATCTCGAGCACCGGGATGCGGTACCCGTCGGCTTCCAGCTGGCGATAGGGAAACCCCTGTTCGCGAAGCAGGGCGGTGCGGGCGACTTCGAACCATGGCAGGTAGTTGGCGTGATAGACGATGCCCATCATGTCGGTCTCGGCATAACGGACTGTGACCTGAACGCGGGACTGGATCATGAGTTTCCCCTCGGCGCGTTTTCGCCGAACAACGCCTCGGCTGATTGCTTCCAGCAGTTGCGGCCGGCCCATTCGCGTCCTGCCTCACCAAGCCGGTGACGGAGCTGTTCGTCGTGGATGAGTCGCTCGAACGCCGCGGCGAGCTGGGCGGGCCGGTCGGGCGGAACCAGCAAACCGGTGACACCGTCCGCGACGGCTTCCGACACGCCGCCCACATCGTGGGCGACGACGGGAAGGCCGTGGGCGGCGGCTTCCAGATAAACGAGACCGAAGCCCTCGACGCTGCGCTCCAAGTTGACGCTCGTCATCGCGAAAATGTCAGCTTGGTCGTAGATCTCGGAGAGTTCGTCATCAGGAAGATTCCCGAGGAAGTTGACCTTGAAATCAGATTCCCCCGCCGCCGCGCGCAGGGTGTCGCCATAGCTGCCCTTGGTGGAGTCACCGACGATCCAGTATTCCAAGCGGCCCCGCACCTCCGGGGCGAGGGCTTGCAGCGCGCGGAGCGTGAGCAGCTGGCCCTTGCGTGGATGCAGCCGGCCGACGGTGAGGACGATGATCTTTTCCTTCGAGCGGACCGGTTTGGGCGGCACCACGACAAAGTCGGTGCGGAGGGCGCCGGGCGTGAGAAAGATTTTGTCGGCAGCTTCAGGAAACGACGCGAGCAGGAGCTCCTGCGTATAGTTGGTCAGGGTGCTGACCCGTGCGGCATGACGAATCAGGCGGCGGGCCAGCCAGTGGCGCACGGGGCTGCTGGTAAATTTTAGGATTTCTGAGCCGTGGAACGTCAGGACGAGCCGTCGCGGCCGGAAAGCGTGAAAAAACTGCAGGAGCATCATCGTCATCATCGGCCCGGGTTCGGGCAGATAGACGATCGCGTTACGCAACTGCCGACGGGTTTTAATGAGCTGGCAGGCAAGGCGGAACTGGCACCAAAGATCATGCGTGCCTTTGAGGGGAAGCCGGCGAAGGCGAAAGGGCCATTTTTTCTCGACTTGGGGCGGGGCGGACGGCGCCCAGACCTCGACATCGTAACCCAAGACCGCGCTGGCGCGGGCGATTTCCTCGGCGAACGTCGCGATGCCACCCCGGACGGGATAAAACTCATGGGTAATGAGAAAAACTGGGCCGGCCGACAGTGGCGTGGTGGTGGAGAAACTCATGCGGAACTAGTCGCTGCCAAGGAGTTAGGTTTAGGTCCGCCCGCTGGCAAGCGCGGCGCGCAAATTGCACGAATTAAACCCGGGAACTAAGGCCATTATTTAGCAACAATGCGGGCAGGCGCGACCAAGAATGGGGTTTACATCCCGAGGCCCGCTCGCATACAAAGGACGAACAATGTCAGAAGCCGTTCAACTCAACCAAGGCAGCAACAAACCGTTTGTCGCTACGGCTAAAACGTTTGCGCCAGAGGACGAAGCGGCATTGCGCGAAGCTCTAAAGCGTTGCTCGCCCTCTACTTTCGAAGCGGCAGTCCAATTTCGCAAGACGGGCAATCCGGAGCATTTGCCGGCAGTGGTGATCGGCGTCATCGAGCGCTTTGTGGAGCCCGACCTGCGGATGAAACTGAAGGATGCGGATGATGACCTGCGCCTGATCGAGGACCTCGGCATCGATTCGCTGACCATGATGGAGATCGTGATCCTCGTGGAGGACGTCCTCCAGATGTCGATCAACAATGACGAGCTGCGCAACTTGCGCACCGTCGGCGACGTGAAGACGTTCATCGATTGCAAGGTGCGCGGTTTGTCGCTCCCGAAACCCACGAAGTTCCTGCCGATCGAGCAGATTGCCGCCATTATGCCGGTGCAGCCGCCCTTCCTCTTCCTCAATGAGGCATCGGTCAGCTCCAACGCCGCCAACGGGAAATACAAGATCACGGGCCAGGAGTTCTTCCTGCAGGGCCACTTCAAGGACAATCCCGTCATGCCGGCCTCGATCATGCTCGAGGCGCTCGGCCAGCTCGCGGTGCTCTATCTTCTTGAGGGCGCAGCCACCGAGCCCGGCAAAGTCATCAGCCCGCACACGATCTTCTTCACCGGTTGCGAGGGCGTCCGCGCCCACCGGGTCTGCCGTCCCGGGGACATTCTCACGCTTTCGATCAAGCCGAAGCGCATGAAGATGCCGCTGGCGACATTCGAAGGCGCGATACGCGTGGGCCAGGAGAAGGCCGCCATTGCGGAAGAAATTACCATGACGTTTGGCTTTGCCGATGTCATTGTTCAGCCCGTTCCGGTCAACGGTGCCGCTGCCAAGGTCAACGGGGAGAACGGCACACATTCGCCTACGCCGCTCCGCGCGGCCGTTAATTCTTGAGCGTGGTCGCACGGCCCCGCCTGTTTCGGCGGCCTCGGCGCGAGGCCGCCGTTTTTATGTCAGCGCCGGAGTCCGCCTCCCGCGTTGACCATCGCTTTCGAACTGCCTTCATCCTTGCCGGTCGTTCCTGGCGCCAAGGCTGACCTTCGCCGGGGTTGCAATTCGTTCCGCCGTCCATCCCTTCCCGCATGCCAAGAGTTTTCATCACCGGTCTCGGTTTCATCACCAGCATTGGCAATGACGCCTCCCGGGTCACCCAGAGCCTGCGCGAACTCCGCCATGGCTTCGAACTGTACCCGCCTTTCCAGAAGCCCGAGATCCCGGTGAAGGTTGCGGCGCCCGTGAAGGATTTTTCCACGGATTCCACCGACTGCGAGGACTGGACGTTTCCGTCGCGCTACACGATCAAGCGCGAGGTGCTCCGCGGCATGGCGCCGCACGGCGTGTATGCCTGGTGCGCGATGCAGCAGGCGATTGAGGACGCCAAGCTGGGCGAGGCGGATGTCTCCAATGCCCAGACTGGCCTCTACGCTGCATCGGGCGGCTCGCCGGCCTTGATGGGCTACATGCTGCATCGTATGCACACGGTGGGCGTAATGCGCTGCTCGCCGCTCGGGATCGTGGCCTCCATCTCCGGCACGGTGCAATTCAACCTCGTGGCGCATTTCAAAATCAAGGGGGCTTCCTGCGGTTTTGCCTCCGCCTGCGCGTCCTCGTCGCACGCGCTCGGGTTTGCCTTCGATGAACTCGTGCTCGGCCGCCAGAAACGCATGTTCGTGGTCGGCGCCGAGGACGGCAACATGGACGCGATTCTGCCGTTCGCCGGAATGCGTGCGCTCTCACTTCAGACGGATCCCAGCAAGGCCTCGCGTCCGTTCGATGTGGCGCGCGATGGCTTTGTGGGCACGGGTGGCGGCGTGGTGCTGGTGCTCGAAACCGAGGACGAAGTTTCCCGCCGCGGGGTGCAGCCCTACTGCGAAGTGCTCGGCTGGGGCCAGGCCTCCGATGGCCACAACGTCGCCATCTCGCATCCCGAAGGCACGGGCCTCCGTGCGGCGATGGAGAATGCCCTGCGTGCCACCGGCATCGCGGCCGAGGACGTGGATTATGTGAACGCCCACGCGACCTCGACGCCGATCGGCGACCTATCCGAGGCGAAGGCGTTGAAGACGATTTTCAAGACCCCGGCGGCGCGTCCCGCCATCAGCAGCACGAAGGCGCTCACGGGCCACGGCCTTTCGCTGGCCGGCGCGATGGAAAGCGGGTTTTGCGCCCTGGCAATCCGTGACGGCTTCATGCCCGGTTCCGCGCACATCACGAGCCTCGATCCCGAGTGCGAAGGCCTGAACATCATTCGCTCCACGCTGTCGGCGCAGCCGCGGATTGCCCTCAACAACGTCAGCGGCTTTGGCGGGGCCAACGTCTCGCTCGTGTTCAAGCAAACCCGCTAACCGTGACCGCCGCGCGCGTCTCCGACCTTCACCGCACTGCGTTCGTCACGGGCGCGAGCACTGGGCTGGGCCGGGCCTTCGCCGCTATGCTGCTGGCCGACGGCGTGCGGGTTTGGGGCACGGCCCGCGACACAGCACGCCTGACCGCGCTCGAGGCCAATCCGGCATTCAGCGCGATCGCCCTGGATCTGCACGACGGGGCGCGCGCCGAGGCGGTGTTCCACGAAGCGGAGCAGGCCGCAGGCGGCTTCGATCTCGTGATCAACAACGCCGGCTACGGGGTGTATGGCGGGTTTGCCGCCACCGAATTTTCCGTCTGGCAGGAGCAGCTGGAGGTGATGCTCGTGAACACGGCGCGGCTCGCGCACGCGGCGTTGCGCGGCATGCTGACCCGCCGGCGCGGCGCGCTGGTTAATATCTCCTCGCTGGGGGCGGAATTTCCCCTCCCGTTTCAAAGCGCCTACAATATGACCAAGTCTGGCCTGTCCGCGCTCAACGAGAGCCTGATGATGGAGGTCGTCGACACGGGCGTGATCATCCTGGATGTCCGGCCGGGCGACTATCGGACCGATTTCGAGGGCTCGGTGCGCCGGCCACCCGGTGAGGTCACGCCTCGCATGCAACGGGGCTGGCAGGCCTTTGAGAAAATGATGCAGGCGGGGCCGACGCCCGATCACGCCGCCGCGGCGCTGCGCCGGGCGCTGCTGCGCAATCGCAGCGGCACGGTGCGCATGGGGCGGTTTTTCCAGGCGGTGCTGGCACCGCTGCTGGCGCGTTTCGGGTCTTTGTCACTCAAACGCCGCATCCAGGCGGGTTATTTCGACGTCTCCTGACGCATGTCCAAAGTCCGCATCCTCGTCCTCACATCCAGCACCGGCGGTGGCCATGACGCCCGCGCCGAAGCCTTCGCGGAGTGGTGCTTTCAGCTCTACCGGCACGACGTGGACGTGCGCATCGAGCAGATGCTCGAGCAGTCGTCGGTGGTGAACCGGGCGGGGGTGAATTTCTACAACCGCATCCAGCGCGCGGCGCCGTGGGTGCACATCTGGTTTTACTCCTTCGTCGAGCTGTTGAGTTACCTCAACACCAGCCGGGTGACGTTTGGCGCGCATTATTACACCGGGGTGCTCCGCGAATACCGGCCCCATCTGATCTTCAGCGTGCACGATTGTCTCAACCGCGGATATTTCCAGCTGGCGCGACAAGTCCTCGGTGCTGACAAGGTGCGCTGCGCGACCTATTGCGGAGAATTTTCCGGCGGCTGGGGCTATTCGCGAAACTGGATCGAACCGTCGGTGGATCTGTACGTTTCGCGCACGCCGACGGCCCGGGATTTTGCGGTAAAGAAGGGCATCGCGCTGGAGAAGACGCTGGTCCGGGGCAGCCTGATGCTGCCGCGCGCGTACCTCGAAGTGATCGGCCCCGAGGAGCGCGGGGCGTTTCGCACGCACAAGCTCGGCCTGCGCCCCGATCTCTTCACGGTGTTCCTCGCGACGGGCGGCAACGGGGCAAATAACCATTTCGCATTGCTGCCGACGCTCGTCAAATACGCGGACCGCGTGCAGGCGATCGTCATCTGCGGAAAAAACAAGCAGGCCTACAATGATCTCGTGCACTGGCGCGCGAACCACCCGGAGTTCAACTGCTCCATCGAGGGTTACTCCGAGATCGTGCACCTGCTCATTCAGGCGAGCGATGTGATTGTCACCCGCGGTGGCACGACGACCTGCGCCAAGGCGCTGAGTTTCCAATGTCCGATCATTTTCAACGCGTTTGGCGGCATCATGCCGCAGGAACAGCTCACGTGGAAATTTTTTCACAAGGGCGCCAACTGCGAGAAGGTGGAGACGGCGGCAGACTTTGCCGCCATCATGGATCGCTGGATGGGCGACCCCGCGAAGTACCAGCAGGCGCGGGAGGATTTTCTCAAGCTCCGCTATGTCGACGATCCCACGGTCGTCATTGATGAGCTTGTGGCCCTGGCCAACGAGCCAGTCCGCGCCAAGCTCAAGCGGCGGCCGTTTCCGCCGCCCTGACCGGCCGGCCGCCTGCCGGGTTGATAAATCCGTGCGCAAAGAGCTTTCCGCGCAGGCCCGGGCTGTTCTACGGTGAGGCCTTGGACTCGCCCAAGCCCACCATCGCCTATCTCTACACCACGTTTCCGAAGGCCACGGAAACGTTCATGCAGCGCGAGATCGTCGCCATGCGCGCCCACGGGGTGCAGCTGCGACTCTTTTCGCTCTGGGGCGGCGGGGGCAGCTTTCGCGGGCTGCCGGTGACGCGCTTTAACAAGTGGAAGCTGCTGACCCTGTTCTGGATGATTCCCTACGAGTCTTGGCGCCGGCCCGAGGTCCTGAAGCAAGTCCTGCGCGGCCTGGTCACGCGACGCCCGCCGTCCTGGATAAATTTCTGGGAAAACATGCTGGGCGCGGGGTTTGCCTGTCTTTGGGCGGGCGAGTTCCGGAAAAATCCGCCCACGCTCATCCATGCGACGTGGGGTGGGGCGCCCGCCACCGCGGCGTGGTTATTGTGGCGCTTGGATGGACACCGGTACAGCGCGGCGGCACACGCCTACGATCTCTACGAACATGGGGGCGACTGGTGGCTGCGCGACAAGCTCGAGCACGCGGCCTTCGTCCACACCTCGACCGAGATGGGCCGCCGCGCGCTGATCGAGCGCGGATTGGACGCGGAGCGCATTTTTTGCATTCGCCGCGGACTCGAACGGCTGTCCGTCCTCAAGTCTCTGCGGGCGTCACGCGCGCCGTTGAATTTGTTGTGCGTGGCGCGACTGGTGGAGAAAAAGGGCCTCGACCATCAGCTTCGCATCTATGCCGCGCTGGCGGCGGCCGGGGTGGAGTTTGAGGCGCACATTGTCGGCGACGGCCCGTTGCGGCCCGACCTGGAGAAACTCGCCGGCCACCTCGGCATCGCCGCACAGGTGGCGTTCACGGGGCATTTGCCGCAGCACGAGGTCTGGAACCAACTTGCGTGGGCCGATGTGCTCCTGCACACGGGCGTCATTGCGCCGAGCGGCGATCGCGACGGGCTGCCGAACGTCATTCCCGAGGCGATGTCGCTCGGTGTGCTCGTGGTCACGTCGCCCATTGCGGCGACGACGGAAGCGATCACAGACATGGCCACCGGGCTGGTGGCGCCGGCGACTTCCCCGGGCGAATGGGTGAAGGCCCTGCGCCGGCTTTCGACCGACGACGCCTTGGCGGAGCAACTCCGGGCCGCGGCGCACCGCTGGGTGGAAGAAAACTTTGATGCGCACAAGAATGCGGCGCGGCTGTTGCGGCAGTTTGAGCGCGTGATCGCAGAATCGTCGGAGGCCAAACGTTCATGATCTACTTTGATGTCACCAAGGCTGCAGCGTCCGGGCATCGCTCGGGCCTGATGCGCGTGAGTTCGCGGCTCAGTGCCGCGCTGGGGACCGGGGCGATCGAGGCGATGTGGGACGAGGGCCTGCGGGAATACCGTACGCGGGACCGGGTTAATTTTGCGCCGGGCGACTGGCTGCTCACGGCCGAAGTTTTCTCGGAAGCGGAGCGCCCGGGCTGGGGTGAGTTGCTGCGCTCGGGCCGTATTCGGATGGCAGCAGTTTTCCACGACGCGATCCCCTTGAAGTTTCCCCAGATCACGTGGCCGCAAAGCGTCGCGCGGCATCCCGGTTACATGAAGATGCTGGCGCGCTTCGACCACGTCTGGGCCGTGTCGGAAGCGA
>JBDTJA010000277.1:0-5886 GCA_039936075.1 Opitutaceae bacterium
ATGAACTGGGTGCGGGCAAACGTGCGAGGGGCGAAGGAAACCTGTACACGACCGCGGCGCCATTCGAACCATTCGGGGTGACTTACCATGGCCACCGCCATCGGGTCATAGAGATGGGGATGCTCCAGCCGGCCGGGCTTGGACTTCGCTTTCTGCCAGAGACGGATGGCGCGGGAGAGCAGGCGGCCGGTGGGGCTGCGCGCGGCGAACAAGCGCGCAAGTTGCGCAGGGCGGACGGTGCATTTCATGCCGATGTCCCAAGGCAGAAAATCGATCGGGAGACCGCTCTCCGTCAGGCAGGCCATTGCCAGCGGATCGCAGCGCACGTTCCACTCCGCCATCGGCCGCTTGAATTCGCCTGCCATGAGGGCGAGACGCGGAATCGCCGCCTGCAAAGCGGGCTCGCGCAGGAGGAGCGTGGCAAGATTCGTCATCGGGCCGATGCCGATCGGAATGGTTTCTCCTGGGTGTCGGCGGAGCAGGGCGGCGAGCCGCTCGACGCCGTGTTGCGCCGGTGCCCGGGGGAGCCGCGAGGCCGGACGAGCGCAGGGTAGCTGGGCCATCCAGGGACGGTTTACGGGACCATTGGGCCAAAGGTCGGGCGTGATTTTTCCCGGCAGCGGCTGGCCGCAGCCGGCGGCGACGCGGATACGGTCGCGCGCACGGGCCGTGCTGACGAGCAGCGTGCGGGCCACGCGCGCGCGGTTCTCAGTTTCTCCGAGCACCGTGCTGACCCCCGCCAGCCTCAGCTCCGGACTCGCGCATATCAGGCTGAGCGCCAGGATATCGTCGGTGTCGTCACCGATGTCCGTGTCGAGCCAGACAGATTGGGGGATTTTTCTACTCACCGGCGGTTTGATTGAGACTCTCGGCCCAGTCGCCGACCTGATGATGCGCGTTGCCGAAATCGTGGGCGGACCGGCGCGGCAGGAGGGAACGGCCGGCTTCACAGCGCACCACGCCGTGGCGCCCTCCGGCGACGACCAAACCCGTGTCGGCAAAAATCGTGTCTCCCAGCTGGTACGCATCATCGGCGCGGTAGGAAAACACCAACCCGCGCCGCGGCCGGCCGGAGAGATTGGGCGGGGAACCATGCAGCGTCAGGCAATGATGAATGCTGATGGCACCGGCATGGGGCGTGAGGGGCACCACTCGGTCAGGGTGCTCGATCCACGGCCGCGAATCTCGGCAAACGCCGTCAAATTTCCCCGTTCCATCGAGATGGTTGAGGGGACCAAGCCGGTGGCTGCCGCGAACCATGGACATGCACCCATTTTCCGGCGTGGCATCGTCGAGATAAACAAAGACAGAAAGTAGCGAGGTGTTGGTATGCGGATAGAACATCAGGTCCTGATGCCAGCCGAACGCGCCCGTCCCGCGCGTAACCGGCTTGGTCGCGAGTTTGGAGTGCTGCAGTTGGATGTCGGCTCCCAGGAGCGGTTGCAGGCGCCGGACGATCCGGGGATCGCGGGCAAGCGCCAAAAACGCCGGGTGGCGGCGGGTTATCTCCAGCAAATGCACCGTGCGATGCCCGATGCCCGCCTCGGTGAGCGCGTCTTGGATGGTGGGAGAGGATTCCGCGACGCGCAGCGCGTCAATTTCGGCGGGCGAAAACACCGCAGGAATCACCACGAACCCCTCTTCATGATACGCGGCCATTTCCGGCGCGCTAAGCTCAGGGTTGAGGTGTGGCATCCGACGTGTGCATCAAAGCGGGTGAATGGGGAGCGGCAAGCGGCAACTCCGGAATTGGGGGAGGGTGGAGGAGGTCGCCGAACCGCGTCTAATCCCGGCAGACCTTTCCGCGGGTATCGTGGAATGGCGCGGAGGAATTCAGGTCGTCCGCGTTGGTCCGCGTTATCCGCGGGAAGCGATTTGCGAGGTAACGGCGGGGTTCGGCGACCCCGCCCTACATTTTATGCAGTTCGGGGAAGAACAGCGGCGCGCTCAACGCCAGGCCGTCGCCGACGCTCGTGAATTCGCCGCCGTCACGGATGTTTGCGCTCGCGAATCGTCGCGTGAACTCGGCACGCAGGCTGCGGATGAACGAAGTGCCGCCGGTCAGGAAGACGGTCTCGACGGTGGCGGGAGCAATCTGCGCGTCGGCCATGAAGCGATCCAGCTGCCCGGCGATCTGCGCAGTGAGGTCGGCCGAGTTGTGGTTGAATTCGGCCAGGGTGAGCTGCTCGTGGAGTTGAATGCGGGGATGATCGAAACGCATCGGCGCCATGTCCTGCTGCGTCAGCGCGATCTTCGCGCCCTCGATCATCTGGAAGATCGCGAAGCCCAGATTATCCTTCACGAGGGCCTCGAGCCGGTCGAACGCGGCGGGATCACTCGAGAGCCGGGCGAGCCGCCAGATCAGGTCGAGTTTGGGGGCGTTGCGGAGGAAAACGATCTGGTCCCACTGACAGATCTGGCGGTGGAGCGTGTCGGGAACCTCGAGGTGTTTGCCCCAGCTCTCGTACGTCGCGCCGCGGCCGAAGCGCGGAGTGAGTTTGTGCCACATCGTCGCCGAGTCGTATTTGTTGCCAGCGACGGGTATGCCGCCGGTGGCGAGGATGTCCCCGACGCGGTCGGTGAGGCCCTGGCGTTTCGGGTCGAGTTGCACGACGGTGAAGTCCGACGTGCCGCCACCGAAGTCGCCGACCAGCACGCGTTCGGGCTGGTTGATGCGCGCCTCGTAGGCAAAGGCCGCGGCAATGGGCTCGAATTGAAAGTGAATTTCCTCAAAGCCGGCGAGCCGCGCGGCCATGTGCAACCGCTCTTGGGCCAGCTGGTCTTCCTCCGGCACGGCGGAAAAGATTGCGGGACGGCCCATCACCACGCGCTTCACGTCCTGCCGGGTGACTTCGTCGGCCTTCGCCTTCAGGTAGCGAAGGAAAAACGCGATCAGATCCTCGAGCAGGAACGGCTGGTTGTTGACGATCGTCTCGGTGAACGTGCGATTGGGCAGGATCGTCTTGATCGCCTGGAAAAAACGCCCGCGCATTCGGTCCTGCACGTAGCGGGTTTTGGCCGCATCGCCGATCAGCGGCGGATCCCGGCGCAGCGTGTACGGGAAATACATGAACGAAGACTCGACGCCGGCGATGCGCGGGTCGCGCACGAGGCAGCGCTGCTCGACATCCCAGATGGTGATGGACGAATTACTGGTGCCGAAGTCGATGCCGTAGACGTACCGTGCGGCGGACGGCACGGTGGAGGAGGGAGCAAGGGACATGGAAAAGGGAATTCTCCGCCTTCGGGTGCAGGGAGCTAGGAGCAGTGACGGAACACGCTTTGCAGCGCCCCTGAAACAAGTGGGTGGAGAAGCGACGGAACCCAAAGGGTTTGCACAAGCCTCATCCGCTTTTCAGCGCGAATTTTAAGCCGGGCTGGGGGATTGCGCTCGGCCCTCGCCCGCGGTACAAGAAAGGTTGGCGGTTGCCATAACGTCGGCCGCTAGAGTCGGGATGAGTCCGCGAAAGCGGGCCGGGTTGGAATGTAGGGCGGGGTCGCCGAACCCCGCCAAGTTTCCGCCCACGTTTTCCCGGATATCACGGATGGAACCGGAAAACTCTCGGTCCGCGTTCAACCGCGGAAACGTATTCCCGAGCTGAGGCGGGGTTCGGCGACCCCGCCCTACAAATACCTCAGACGGATTCGAGCAGCTTGTAGAGACGCGCGACCATCGGAGTCGCGTCGTCCAGCAGGCCGGCGCTGATGAGTGCGTTGTCGAGGATCTGCTCGGCGACGAGTTTCGCCTTCTCCGGCGCGGCGGTGGGCGTCGCCTCGGTCGCCGAGCCTAAGCCGGCCAAGTCGAAGAGGCGCTTCATCACGGCGGAGCGAGGGTTGATCTCGAGGTTCACGCGGAGCGGCGTCTCGGCGCCGTCCTTATTCATCGCCTTCATCATGCGGCGCATGTGGGGCGACATGAATTTGTCAGCGTTGAGCGCGAGCGCGGGGGAGTCGACAAGTCGATCGCTGGCCTTTACCTCGGCGACCCGGTCGCCGAGCGAGGTTTTGAGCCACTCGGTGAGCGTCTTGGTGTCGGCGTCGCTCAGCGCACCCTCGGGCTTGGGGAGATCAGTGAGTTTCACATCGGCGTGATCGGCGGCGGTGAGCTTCTTGCCGTCGAACTCGCGGACGTTGTTCATCACGTACTCGTCCACGGCCTCGTAGCAGAACAGCACCTCGAGATTGCGGGCCTTGAAGCCTTCGAGGTACGGACCGCTCTCGATGGCGGCGCGATTGGGTCCGATGAGATAATAGATTTCTTTCTGCTCGCTGCCCATGCGCGTGACGTAGTCCGCGAGGCTGGTGGTCTTGCCCTTCTCGGTGAGCGAGGACTCGAAGCGCAGCAGCTTCACGAGTCCATCCTTGTGCGCGAAATCCATCGCGGCGCCTTCTTTCAGAAAGATGCCGAACTCCGCGTAGAACTCCGCGTATTTGTCGGGATGATTGGTGGACTCCTCCTCGAGAAATTTGAGGAAGCGCTTCGTGATGACCTTGTTCAGCTTCTCGATGAGGGCCTTGTCCTGCATCGTCTCGCGCGAGATGTTGAGCGGCAGATCCTCGCTATCGACGACGCCCTTGAGGAAGCGGAGCCACTCGGGCAGGAGGGCCTTGGGCTTGGCGTCGATCAGAACCTTGCGGCAGTACAGCGCGACGCTGGCTTCGGTCCGGGCAAAGCCGAGTTTCTCGGTGTTTTCCTTCGGGACGAAAAGCAGGGCGTTGATCGAGAGCGGGGCGTCGGCGGAGAAATGCAGCCGCAGGCGCGGTTCGTCGTAGGCGTGGGCCTGGAACTTGTAGAACTCGGTGTATTCCTCGTCCTTGATCTCGTTCTTCGAGCGCAGCCACAGAGCCTGGATGGTATTGATACGCTTGCCGTTGAGATTGATGGGAAACGACACAAACGCGCTGTAGCGCTCGAGGATTTCCTTGATGGTCGAGTCCTCGGAGAATTCCGCGCAGTCGTCCTTCAGTTCGATGACGATCTTGGTGCCGCGACGCTGATCGGCGGCCTCCTCGATCTCATAGCTGCCGGCGCCATCGCTGGTCCAGACGTGGCCGGGCTCATTGGCGCGCCACGAGTGCGAGTAAACCTTGACGCTCTTCGCGACCATGAACGCCGAGTAGAAGCCGACGCCGAACTGTCCGATGAGACTGGTGTTTTTTTTGTCGCCCTCGCCGAGGGCCTTGAGGAAGGCCTTCGAGCCGGAATGGGCGATCGTGCCGAGGTTTTCAACGAGCTCGGCGCGCGTCATGCCAAACCCGAAGTCCTGAATCGTGATGGTCTTGGCCTTGTCGTCGGTGGTAACGTTGATTTCGAGCGGAGCCTTGTCGTCGAAGATGTCTTTTTCGGTGATCTGGGTGTGGCGGAGCTTTTCGAGGGCGTCGGAGGCGTTGGAGACGAGCTCCCGCACGAAGATTTCCTTCTCGGTGTAGAGAGAGTGGATGACGATATCGAGAAGCTGCTTGATCTCAGCCTGGAACTCGAATTTTTGCGGTGTGGCGGTGGGCATGGGGGATTGGTTGTAAGGTATAAGAGGTAAGATGTAAGGGTCAGAAAAGCAAAGAGCCCGCTATTTTAGCGGGCCCGGGAAAAAAGCAAGAGAGGGGGCAAAATACCGTTGGTTCAGATAGAAATAAATCCCTTCGACCACTGGTCCCGCCCAATCTCAATCTTAGAGATATGAAAGCCTCGCGGATATTTCCGAAAACCCGGATAGCGTCGCTTTCTGCGAACAGCGAGCTGGGCGTCTTTCTTCGAGGCATATGCTCCGATGAGTTTTATCTCCGCGAAGCCCTTCAATTCGTACGGGGGAGCACTACGAAGACAAATTTCATGACTATAAAATCCTTCACCCGCCGAGGTAGGTGGCCTTGAGCTGGGGGTCGGTG
>JBDTJA010000278.1:0-3848 GCA_039936075.1 Opitutaceae bacterium
GAAGATTGCGAGAGCGGGATCAGGCACGGCGTCGAGGCCCAGCGGCGGCTCGCGCATTTCGCCCACGCGCTTGGCGAGCGCGGCCACGTGTTCGGCGGCGTAATACGAGTGGAGACTGTAAGCCATCTTGAGCTCGTAGATGGGCTCGGCAGTCAAGCGGGCGATCCAGATTTCATGCAGCCGCTTGAACGCGTAGTGAAACCTTTTGAGGCGCGCGACGCAGCGCTCGATGCCCATGCCCGTCACCGTGGCTTCCGCAATTGAGCACAGGCCGGCCACTGGCGGAAGATTGCGATACGAGCGGTACGATTCGGGGGGTGCGGCGACGGCTTTCATGCCGCCAGCAAGAACGCGCGGGGCGAAATAATCGAGCCATCCTGAACCCACGGAAGGTGGGCGGGTGTGTCCATTCGTGTTGGCCGGCTGCTCGCGGCGCTCGGAAGCACTAGCAAGAAGGCCACCTACGTTTGCGGCAGCGGGACGACGGACGCGAGTGACGCTACGTGTCGTTCGATCCAAGTCCGAATTTCACCCAATGTGCGGAAGCGGCGGAGGTCGTCATCGCCGATCGAAATCGGGAGCACATCTTCGAGGCGAATTACGATCTCCATCAAGGTGAGCGAATCGAGCCCGAGATCCTCGATCAGACGAAGTTCATCACCTCGACCCGCCAGATGTGGACGCAACTCCGGCTCCACGTAACGTCCAATCACCCCATCGACCACGGCCCGGAGATCGGCGGGTCGGCCCGTTTGGCGGAACTGGCAGGCGGCCTCATAGGTTGAGGGCGAGCAGTATTTCAACGCGGCGTGCAATCGGGCGTCATCAATGCATGACGGGCCCGACGGGAGGGAGAGCACGCGATTGGAATCTGGGTTAAGGCGGGGCGCTTGGGCCATGGCAGTTTGCGGCAAGAGTGAGCGTTGCTTGGGCGGTGACCTATTGACCTCGGTAAAAGGACTCAGTTCGCAGATCAGTTGCAGTGCATGACAATCCGCTCATCGAAATCCGCTATCGGGAATTTGTAGCTCCGGCTGAACTCCATGAATCATCTCTTCGAATGTGCTCAGGCCACTCGCGCCGGCCGCTCCCGTGCGGCCCGCTCAACATATTCGAGGAACTCGCCGAGTGTCTGCAAATGGCTCCACTGTTCCTCGCTGAGGGTGATCTGGAGCAGGTCCTCAACGGAGAGTACGATCTCGGCCATAGTCAGAGAATCCAGGCCCAGATCTTCCTTTAAGCGCAACTGTCTCGCCGGTTCGACGAGGCGAAACCGCCACTGGGTCTCCACGTAGTGAGTGATGATGCCATGGAGGGCGGCAGGCACGAAGGCGCTCGCGCCACGGCGGCGCACGCTGGTCGGGGAACGCGGAGGAATCAGGTCCGACCAATTTGTGGCCGCTGCCAAGCTCCCACGCCCGGTGTCCGGTGGACTATCGAGGGACGAGGAAAGGTCGTCAGAAGAAGGCAGCGATGGCATCAGTTAGCGGATTGCCGGAAAATGTGATCCGTTCACGGCCCCAAATGTGCACGAGGACCTGATTTCGCTCAGGATAACTGGCGGGTTGGAACGTTCGCGGCGGCCATGGCTCAACGAGTGACTTGGGCGACGAAGCGGTCATTCAGGTCGAGTCGCTGGGTTTGCACGTTGTCATCGAGCCGCAGGGCGATGGTGACCGGGATCGAGTGGGCGATGATTTTCTGTTCGGCGACGGGGGAATCGATGCTGGCGGTTTGGTGAGGCGCCAGGATCACGTGGTCGGGCTGGCCGAAAAAATCGCCGAGGCCCGAGGCCACCCGTACAATTTCGATCTCGAGGTTTTGGGCGGAGTGATTTTCCAACCGCAGTCGCAGCTGGGCGGAGCGCGTCAACCTGACCGGAGCCTCGCCGGCAAGATTGCCACGCGGTTCAACGGGGGACCTGGCTGCGTCCGGCTGGAGCGACGCTCCGAAGCGTTGTGAAAGGACCGCCTGCACCGCCAGCTTGCCATCGAAGAAATCGCTGGACGCCCGCATCTGGACCGGACGCGGGAACATTCCGAACCGATTCCGGGCGTCTGGGGCCGTCCGGGCGGTGCTCGCGGCCGAGTCAAAGAGCATTACGACAAAAATTGGGATGATAAGAATGATGGCCAACAACGCGCCGACCAAGAGGCCGCGCGGCCAGAACGGAGTGGAGGGTTGCATGGCGCGGGATTTGACGTCCGCGGACCGCGCAAGGTTTCAAGAATTGCATCTCGGGGCAGGTCGGGCCGCGTTGGTGGGCGGGACGACTGGCTCGGGACCGGATTGAGGTTTCCCATTGACCCATCTGGGGGCTGCGCCTGATTGCTAGGCCCATGGTGCCGAGCGTATTGATCGTGGACGACGAGAAGCACACCCGAGAGGGTCTGCAACAGGCGTTACAGGATAACTACGACGTCTCGCTCGCCGCCAACGCCGACGAGGCGTTCAATCTGATGGATGCGCAGCCGTTTGATGTGATCGTGACCGATCTGCGCATGCCCGGAAAGTCAGGGCTCAAGATTATTGACAAGGCCCTGGCCCTGCCGAACCGGCCGGCGGTGCTGATGATGACGGCCTATGGCAACATCGAGACGGCGGTTGAGGCGATGAAGCGCGGCGCCGTGGATTTTCTGACCAAGCCGGTGAACATCGAGCGGCTGGAGGTGCTCCTGCAGCGCGCGTTGAAAACCAAGACCCTGGAGGTCGAGGTGAAGCACCTGCACGAACGGCTCGACGAGAAGTTCAGTTTCGCGGGCATCCTCGGCAACTCGGACAAACTCAAGGAAGTGGTGGATCGCGTGAAGCTCGTGGCGCCGTCGCGCGCCACCATCCTGATCGAAGGAGAATCGGGCACCGGCAAGGAGTTGATTGCGCAAGCCCTCCATCAGGCCAGCGCGCGCGCGCGCGGTCCCTTCATCGCCGTGCACTGTGCCGCGCTGTCGGAGAACCTGCTCGAGAGCGAAATTTTTGGGCATGAGCGGGGTTCTTTCACCGGCGCGACGGAGCGCCGGATCGGGCGGTTCGAAGCGGCGGACGGCGGCACCCTGTTCCTCGATGAAATCGGCGAAATCTCGTCGTCCACTCAGGTGAAGCTGCTGCGTTTTCTCGAGACGAAGAGTATCGAACGGGTGGGAGGATCGAAGCCCATCGATCTCGACGTGCGCCTCGTCGCCGCGACCAACCGCAACCTTGAGCAGCTCGTGCGGGAGGGTAAATTCCGCGAGGACCTCTTTTTCCGCCTCAACGTTGTGCGCATCTTGCTGCCGCCGCTGCGGGAGCGCGCCGAGGATGTGCCATTGCTGCTGACCCATTACCTCAAGTCGTTCAGCGAGGAAAACAAACTGCCCGACCTCACGCTTGCGGCCGGCGCGCTGGCGACACTGCAGGCGTACCCCTGGCCCGGAAACATCCGCGAATTGCGCAATTTTGCGGAGAACGCCGTGGTGTTGCATCATGGCGGCGCGCTGAGCGAATACGATCTCGACGCCAAATATCGCGGCGCCGCTCCGCTGCAGTCCGGAGCGACAGGTGCGCCGGGCGCCGCGTCTCCGGCGCCGGGGAATTCGCTGTCAGTGGAGCAGAACGAACGCCGGTTGCTGCGCGAGGCGCTCATCAAGGCCCGTGGCAACCGCACGAAGGCGGCGGATCTGATGGGCATCAGCCGCCGCACGCTCCACCGCAAGCTCGCGCAGTGGCCCGAGCTGGACGTGACCGACAAATGAGCTGGGGCGCGTGTAGCCAGAGGTCAGAACTGCAGGCCGAGAGCCGTTACCTGTGCGTGTCGGTTTCCACTTTCCTGCGGACGACGCGGATGAATGCTGATGTCGGAGTTTTGTCCGCGA
>JBDTJA010000279.1:0-13311 GCA_039936075.1 Opitutaceae bacterium
GGAACGCGGCCGACTCGGCCATGCCCTTGACCTTCAGTTTCGCGAGATACTCGGACTGTTTGGCCTTGATGAACTGGTCCATCTGCGGGCCGATCTTCTCGAGCTCATGCGGCGACGGTTTGCCCTGGGAAGCCGACGTGACGCCCTTCAGCACCGTGTCCACCTGGGCGGCGGAAAAATTGAGGTCGGACAGGCCGATGCGCTTGCCGATGAACCAGCCGTATTCCTCGAGCATCTGAGCCTCGCTGAATTTTTCGACCGGCGCCGCCTTGGCGGCGGACGCCGCCGCCGGGGCACCAGCGGAAGGCGCGGACGTCTGGCCGGGAATATTGAGTTTAATATCCTGAGCGCGCACCGTGGCAACGAGGCCGACGGCGAGCAGGCAGGTCAGGGCGGAAGACTTGAGTTTCATGAGTTGGTTGGAGGGAACGGATATGGAACCAAACGGCTCGAATTTGTGCCGTAAAAGTTTTTCATGTGCCAGCCGCCCCAAAAAAAGCAACCAATTTACTCCCCGCTTGTGTCCCGGGCACCCGCCCGACATGAACTGACCCCTTTCCCGATGAACCCCGACCAATTTTGGACCAGCCTCGATGGCCAGATCCTGACCGTGAAGAACAAGGATGAACGCACGGTCGCGCTCACCCTCGCCTTCTGGCCCCGCAATCCGGCCGAGCTGGATTTCCTCAAGCCCATCCTGACGGAGCTCCATTTCACCGAGCGCAGCTCCCTCGCCCGCATCGGGATCGAGATGCTCACCGGCGGCGGCGTGCACCTGGAGGGCAACCGGCTGGTGCTCAGCGCCGATGCCTTCATCTACGACACCAGTTTCCCCAACGCTTCCTTTTGGAAAAAACTTCTCCGCCCCGGCACGCCCGCGGGCCGGCTGTTTTTCGCGCCGACGGCGTCCAAGTTGTCCACCGACGAGATCTGGACCGCCATCAAGGCCAACGACCTCAAGCTGCCCAACACCATCAGCATCGACAGCCACGGGCGCGTGTTCCTCACGCCGCACCAGGTCAGCTACACGCTTTCCACCAAGCTCGCCCGCATTAACTTCGAGCACATCGTCAGCGGCAACGCGGGCCGCACCTTCCTCGACAAGGTTCAGGTCCGCCACGACGCCTCACCGCTCATCATCCCGCCGCACTCCGGCATCCTCACCAGCTGCTCGATGTACCTTAAGGAGCACTACGTCATGCTCAACCAGGGCGAAGGCAATTTTGGCCTGCACACCAGCGCCATCCTGCTCGATCCGATCAAGACTTTCGGCACGAATGTGATGCTGGAAATCTACAACACCGGCGACCAACCGGTGGTAAACCCAATGGTGTCCGTGGATATTTTCCGCGCTCCGCCCTTCACGTATCCGGAGGTCAAGACCCTCACCAAGAAACGCGTTCGCCTGCTCTCGACCGCCAGCCATCTCTTCAAGTGCCTCGACGAAAATCCGCCGGTCAGCACCGCCGATCCCCGCCCGAAGACCAAGATCGTCGTCCGGGGCCAGAGCGCCACGATGGAAAACCGCAGCGTGGTCGTCCGCGCCAACGAGGACCTGAAGAAAGTCCTCGATGGCGACATCTGTCCCATCGGCAGTCGCACCATGATCCAGGCGCTCGATGGCGCGGCGGCCGACGCCGACACGCTCATCATCGATTATTTCCCCGACCTGCTCGAGCACATCGAGCTCCTTACGCGCATTGGCGACGTGAAGCTCAAACGCATCATTTTCCGCAAGGCCTCGCGCACCCATGGTTATTTCCTCTCAAGCAACGCCCACGCGCGCCTCGATACCTTCGACGCCATCGGCGTGCAGGTTTATTGGTATGACGAAATCACCAAGGACCTCTACGTCCACACGTACAAAAAGGAGCACGGCTTCTTCGTACGCGAGGAAATGGCGCGTAAATTCCAGGAAACCACCATCCTCGCATTCTACGGCTCGGCGGTCGGCATCGACCAGGCTGACACCGCCCGCATCACCGGCCTCGTCGAACAGCTGACCGGTTTCATCGGACCCAACGTCGGCGTGCTTACTGGCGGCGGTGGCGGCGTCATGCGTCTCGCGACCGAGCAGGCGCGCGACAAGGGCGCGCTCACTGGCGCCTGCTTCCTTGAGCTCGAGGCGCAGCCGCCGGAGTTCGGCGTGGATTTTTTCAACACCTTCCAGGAATCGTCGCGCCACTTCCGCCAGAAATGGTTCGAGGCGGCCGATTTTTGCATTTTCAACGTCGGGGGCGTCGGCACGCTCGAGGAGATCGGCATCGAGATGTGCAACCTCAAGCTCGGCATCCGCCCCCGCGTGCCGTATGTGTTTTTCAACGCGCACTTCTGGGGCGACCTCCGCAAGCAGATCCGGGAAATGATCCGCACCAAGCGCGCCCCGGCTTGGATCGCCGACTACATCCTTTTTACCGACGATCCCGCTGAAGTCGTGGCGTTCTATCGGAAGAAGCTGCAGGTGCTGTGACGCGCGAGGCGCGCTTACAGGTCATGGTGAGAGGTTGTGGGTGATCGGTGGGAAGAGACGAGCGATAAGACTTCCCACCCATTACCCATAACCTATGACCCATAGCCTCTTTCCCTCTTCATGCCTTTGCCTCAATCCATCCTCGTCGTCGGCGCTGGCGGGCGCGAACACACGCTCGTCCGCCTGCTCCTCGCCTCCCCCGCCAAACCGCGCGTGATCTGCGCGCCCGGCAACGCCGGCATCGCCCAGGATGCGCCGTGCTTTCCCGTCGCCGCGGAAAATATTCCCGGCCTCGTCGCGCTCGCGCAGAGCGAAAAAATCGAGTTCGTCGTCGTTGGACCCGAAGTCCCACTGTCGCTTGGCCTGGTCGACGAACTTACGAAGCTCGGCATCGCCGCCTATGGGCCCAAGGCCGACGGCGCCCGTCTCGAGGCCTCGAAGATTTTCACGAAGGAAATCCTGCTGAAATATAAAATCCCGACCGCCCCCGCCGCGTTCTTCGGCGAACTCGCCCCGGCCCTCGCTTACCTGCGGACCCGCCCGATTCCGATCGTGATCAAGGCTGACGGCCTCGCGGCCGGCAAGGGCGTGATTGTCGCCGCCACCCTTTCCGAAGCCGAGGCCGCCGTGCGCGACATGCTCGGCGGAAAATTCGGCGCCAGCAGCAGCCAGATCCTCATCGAGGACTGCCTGTTTGGCGAGGAAACCTCCCTGCTCGTCGTCGTCTCCGGCCGCGACTTTCTCATGCTGCCCACGGCGCAGGACCACAAACGCATCGGTGAGGGCGACACCGGCCCCAACACCGGCGGCATGGGCGCATATTCGCCCGCGGAGGTGGTCACGCCCGAACTGCTCGGCCGCATCGAGCGCGAGATCGTCCGCCCGTCCGTCAACGCGATCGCGGCAGAGGGCATCGCATTTTGCGGCACATTGTTCATTGGTATCATGCTCACGCCCACCGGCCCGAGCGTGATCGAATATAATACGCGCTTCGGCGACCCGGAGACCCAGGTGGTCCTCCCCCGACTCGAGACCGATTTGCTCGCGCTGCTGTGGGCCGCCGCCCGCGGCCAACTCGGCCGCGTCAACCTCGTCGTCAAGCCCGAGTACGCGCTCTGCGTCGTCATCACCGCGAAGGGCTATCCCGAGGCTTTTCCCAAAGGCGATCCCATCACCTTTCCGGCCGCGTCATCGCTTCCGCCTGCGACGTTCATCTACCACGCCGGAACGACGAAAAATTCCGCCGGCCAGATCGTGACCAACGGCGGCCGCGTCCTCGGCGCCACCGCCCTCGCCGCCACGCTGCCCGAGGCTGCGGCGCGCGCATACGCCGCCTGCGACGCCGTTCAATGCCCCAGCAAATATTTCCGCCGCGACATCGGCGCCCGTCAGCTCAGCCGCCGATGAAACAAATCCTCCTCGTTCTCCTGCTTTGCCTCGCCCCTCGCGTCCTGACCGGGGCGACTAATCCGCTCGAACGTGATCTCGGCCTCGGCCTGACTTATTTCCGCGTGCATGATCTGCCCGCCGATCTTCCGCCCGCGACGACCCGACCCGGGGCCCTCGTGCTCGACCTGCGGTATGCGCACGACGCCGATGCGGCGGCGTCATCGCTCGGCGGCTGGCTCCGGATTCACTGCTCTAAGACCACACCGGTGTTTGTCCTGCTCAACGCCGACACCGCCCCCGCCGCGCTCGCTTACTTCTCGGACCATGAGCCCGTCGCCGGTCTCATCACGCTCGGGCCCGCGTCGCCGACCTTTTTGCCCGACATCGCCCTGACGGTTTCCGCCAAGGCCGATCGTGTGGCCTACGACGCCCTGGATCACGGCACTACGATTGACGCACTTCTGCACTCCACGGCGGTCAAGGTCCGCCACGACGAGGCTTCGATTGCCCAGGAACACACCGCGAATCCATCGGACGAGAGTGCCGACTCCGATACCGATCTGGCGGATGCCCCAGCAGCTGCCAACATTTCACCCCCTCCGCCGCCCCAAGTGATTGATTACACACTGCTCCGCGCCGTGCAACTGCATCGCGCCCTTCTGGCGCTGAAGAAGCTCTAAGCAAGAGGGAACGTCTGCCTCGCCCACTGAAGCCTTGGCGAGGAAGCC
This sequence comes from Opitutaceae bacterium, assembly GCA_039936075.1. Lineage (GTDB taxonomy): Bacteria > Verrucomicrobiota > Verrucomicrobiia > Opitutales > Opitutaceae > Opi-474. The sequence continues at coordinate 4,588 of JBDTJA010000279.1, forward strand.
CCTTCACTGGTTGGTTGGGAGGTTATCGTAGGGCGTTAAGGGTAATCCGCTCCACGCTGTAGTCCGGCTTTGCGTTTTCCCCCAAAACCGTATCCCCTAACTCCTTCCAAATGCCCGCTCCCGCCACTGTCCTCGTCGTTTGCACGGCCAACATTTGCCGCAGTCCGATGGCCGCCGGCTTGTTGGAGCACGCTTTTGCCGCCCAACCGGAGCCGCTGAGGTCGCTCAAGGTCATCTCCGCCGGCGTCTCCGCCCGGAAGGGCGAACGCGTCTCGGAAAACTCCGTCCTGGCGCTGAGGAAAACCGGCATCGATGTCTCCCGCCATGTCAGCCAGCCCGTCACGCAGGAGATGCTCGACGAGGCTTTCGCCGTGCTCTGCATGACGGAATCGCATCGCGCCATGATCCAGCTGCAGGCCGATCCCGCGCCGAAGAACCTATTTCTGTTCCGCGAGTTCATGCCGCAACCGGGCGACAAGGAGATCAGTGACCCGTACGGCGGTCCCCTGCGTCTCTACGAAACCGCGCGGGACGAGATGGTCGAGGCGCTCCCTTCGTTGCTGGCGGCGCTGCAGGACCGGCTGTCGGCCAAAAACTGACAAGAAAATCTTTGCGTCTTGGCCGCTTTGCGTGAGGGATTCGGGCCCTCCCATGCTCAACGCCGCGCCCCTCAAGACCCTCGACCCCGCCATTGCCGCCGCGATTTCCGCCGAACTCGCGCGCCAGCAGAGCCACATCGAGCTCATCGCCTCGGAAAATTTCACCTATCCCGCCGTCCTCGAGGCGCAGGGCAGCGTGCTCACGAACAAATATGCCGAGGGTTATCCGGCGAAGCGGTGGTACGGCGGTTGTGAATTCGTCGATCAGATCGAGACCATCGCCATCGAGCGTGCGAAGCAGATTTTCGGCGCCGATCACGCCAACGTGCAGCCGCACTCCGGCGCGCAGGCCAACACCGCCGTCTATGCCTCCGTGCTCCAGCCCGGCGACAAGGTGCTCGGCATGAATCTCAGCCATGGCGGCCATCTCACGCACGGCAATCCCGCCAATTTTTCCGGGAAGCTCTACAAGTTCTGCCAGTACGGCGTCCGCGAGGACAACGGCCTGATTGACTACGACGAACTTGCCGCGGTCGCAAAACGCGAGCAGCCCAAGATGATCACCGTGGGCGCCAGCGCGTATTCGCGCGTGATTGATTTCGCCCGCATGGGCGAGATCGCCCGCAGTGTGAACGCCCTGCTCTTCGCCGACATCGCGCACATCGCCGGCCTCGTCGCCTCCGGCGTGCATCCTTCGCCGGTGCCGCACGCCGACTTCGTCACCCCGACCACGCACAAGACTCTGCGCGGCCCGCGCGGCGGCCTCATCCTTTGCCGCGCCGCGCATGCCAAGGCCCTCGACTCCGCCGTGTTCCCGGGCACCCAGGGTGGCCCCCTCATGCACGTCATCGCCGCCAAGGCCGTGTGCTTCGGCGAAGTCCTCAAGCCCGAGTTCAGGACGTACTCGGAGCAGATCGTCAAGAACGCCCGCGCCCTCGCTGCCGCCATGGCCCAACGCGGCTACAAGATTGTTTCCGGCGGCACAGACAATCACCTCATGCTGGTGGATCTGCGCCCGAAACTTCCCGACCTCACCGCCAAGATCGCGCAGGAGACGCTCGATCGCGCCAGCATCACGTGCAACAAGAACACCGTCCCGTTTGAGACCCGTTCCCCTTTCCAAGCGTCCGGCATTCGCCTCGGCACCCCCGCCGTCACGACGCGCGGATTTGTCGAGCAAGACATGGAGGAGGTCGCCGCGTGCATCGACGCCGTGCTCACCGTGATCGGCAAACCCGAGGAAGCGACGGAACTCGCGCGCGTCAAAGCCCGCGTCGTCGCTCTGACTTCACGCTATCCGCTGCCCTACAAGTTTTGAGCAGTCAGCCGGCCAGCAATTCAGGTAACGCCAGCGTTGGGCGGGACCACGCCGTAGTCCCGCCCTTGCAGGATGAAAGCGGGATCTGACGTAAGTAATCCTGCGGCAATGGAAACCATTGCCGCGCCTCTGAAAAAGTCCACGATCGCTCGTTCATGGCCCACGACCCGCGCCCGCCTCCTCCGTCGTCCGCGCGTGTGGCGATTCTCTTGATCCTTTTGGTCGGCGCCGTGGGCAGTGTTTGGGCCTTTCACGACGCGAAAAGCCGGGACGCGCAGAAGGCCGAGGACGAATTCCATCGGCGCGTGGCCATTCTGCATTCGCTTACGCAAAGCCAGATCGAAAAATATCAAAATGCCCTGCTCAACCTGCAGATGATCTTTCCGATTGACGGCGGCATGTCACAGGCGGAATTCGCCCGGGTCGCGCAGGCGCTCAAGGAGCACAACTTGGGTGTAACCGCCTTTGAATGGGTGCCCCTGGTCACCGCGAAAAACCGGGCCGCGGCTGAAGCCCGCCTGCCTCTCCGTCCCAACGGTCAACCCGGCGAATTCACCGAGCACAATGCTGCGGGTCAGGTCGTCCGCGCCGCGGATCGCCCGGAGTATTATCCCATCACCTACGCCGAACCCCTCGCCGGCAATGAACGGGCGATCGGCTTCGATCTCCATGTGGCCCAATCCTCCACCTTCGTGGAGCGGGCCCGCGAAACTCGACAATTGGTGCTCAGCAGCCAGTTCCGGCTGGTCCAGGAGGAAGCGTCGAAATGGGGCCTCGTGATGATTTGCCCCGTCTATGGCGCCAGCCCCAATTCAAGCGAACCTGGCGCGTTCCGCGGCTTCGTGCAGTCCATCTTCCGAGTCCAGGACATGCTCGAATCCACCCGGGTCCAAACGTGGAGGTCCGACAGCATCCTCGACATGATGTTCATTGACGACTCCGAGCCCAATCCCGCGCTCCGCGTCCTCTATTACCGTTCCAGCAATTCTACCCTGCAACATCCCGCCGTCCCGACGGAGCGACAGTTTCGCACCGGACTCTACGAGGAACACTCATTGATGATCGGCGGCCGAACGTGGAAAATTCTCTACCGGCCGCGGCCAGGCTGGCTCGCCAGCCGGATCACGCCGTTACCGCTGGTTCGCACCGCGGGAGTGTTGTCGATCACCCTCCTGCTCGCCGGGCTCGTGCACATTTTGGGGCGGCGCTCAGCCGACATCGCCCATGAAGTCACCGAGCGCACCGCCGAGCTGAACGAAAGCCGCCGGTTGCTCGACAGCCTCCTGCATGCGCTGCCGGGCATGGCTTATCGCTGCCAGTACGATTCGCAGTTGAAGGTCATCTACGCGAGCGAAGGGGCCACCGTGCTGACCGGTTATACCCCGGATGATTTCATCTGGGGCCGCGTGCATTTCCGCCAGCTGATCCACCCCGAGGACGTCGCGCGCGTGCGCTCCGTCACACAAGCCGCGCTCCAGGCTCATCGCGACGTCGAGATCGAGTACCGGCTGCTCACGCGTGACCACACTGAGAAATGGGTGCTGTCCCGCGGTCGCGGGGTTTACGCGGAGAACGGCTCGCTGCTCTTTCTCGAGGGCCTCGCCATTGACATCACCGCCAGCAAACAGGCCGAGGCGGACAAGCTCGCGATCGAGCGCAAGCTGCTCGACGGCCAGAAACTCGAGAGCCTCGGCCTGATGGCCGGCGGCATCGCGCACGACTTCAACAACATTCTCACTGGAATCCTCGGCAACGCCAACCTTGCGCGCTTCAAGGTGCCCGCCGATTCCCCCGTCGTCACCCACCTGACCAAAATCGAGCTCGGGACGGCCCGCGCCGCCGAGCTTTGCCAGCAGATGCTGGCCTACTCCGGCAAGAGCAGCTTCCACATCGAGGCTGTGGACCTGAGCCAGCTCGTGAATGACACCCTCCCGTTGCTCCACACCACGCTCGCGAGCCGCGCCCGTTTGCAACTTAACCTCAGCCCGCAGCCGGCCGTCGTCCTGGCCGACGCCACCCAGCTCCGGCAGATCGTGATGAACCTCGTGATCAACGCCGCCGACGCGATCACCGAACGCCCGGGTGAAATCCAAGTCACCACCGGCCACCGCCGCTTCGAAACAGAATTCCTACGGGCGGCCCAGGATGGCGACACCCTCCCGCCTGGAGAATACGTCTTCATCCAAGTCCGCGACAACGGCTGCGGCATGGCGGCCGAAACGCTCGCCAGGATTTTCGATCCGTTCTTCACGACAAAATTTGCTGGTCGCGGCCTCGGTCTCGCCGCCGTCCGCGGCATTGTGCGCGGTCATCATGGCGCTCTGCATGTGGTCAGTGCCCCCGGTCAGGGGTCGACGTTCACACTTATCCTGCCGCCGAGCACGCAGCCGGTCTCGCTTCCGACTCCAGTGCCATTCGAGACACGGAAATATTCGGGCAAGGCGCTGGTCATTGACGACGAGGCGCCCGTCCGGGAAGCCACCGCGGGCCTCCTCGCCACCTTCGGCTTCACTCCGCTCACCGCCGACAATGGCGCCGTGGGACTCGCGCAATTCTGCACCGGGCCGGCCGGTTTCACGATTGTGCTGCTCGACCTGACGATGCCCGGCATGAACGGGGAGGAAACGCTCGCCGCCCTACGCGCCATCGCTCCGACAGTCCGCGTGCTGCTCATCAGCGGCTACAGCGAAAATGACCGCGCGTCGCGTCTGGCGGGCGCCGGCCGGATCGGTTTTCTGCAAAAACCCTTCACGCGCGAAAAGCTCGAGATCAAGCTCCGCGAACTGCTGGGTTAGCCTTCCATCACCATATACGAATCGCGCCAATCGCCGCTTCTCTCGCGGCGCAAATTCTACGCCCGCGTGCGCCGTCATGGCTTCTTTGCCGGCGTCATCCTCGCCATCTGCGTGGGTCTCGGCATGGCCGGTTCCATGGTTTTGAAGGTCTGGGCCGGGTCGACTCCTAGACCAACGCCACGATGATTTTGTCCGGTATGAGGCCACTCGACCCGATCACGACTACCGCGGGCCGGCTCTTCGCCGGCAAGTACGCCCTCTTCTCCGTCGTGGCCTTCCTCACGACCGTGGGCTTTTTCCTAATGCCGATTCTGCATCGGCTGCTGCATAAGTTCCATCTTGAGTTCGGAAAAGCGCGCAATGGCTAACACGGAAATGGGTCAAGTTGGTTTCGAGTAATTTTCTGGACGGGCTTCCCTGCCTACGTCCGAAGTCCTGTATGTCGGGACGTAAAGCTCGTCCGACGCCAGCCCAACCCACAAGAGCCCGACCTAAAGCGAACTGGCCCGCCACCTGGTGCCGTTTGCGCCTTGGCGTCGGGGGCTGATCTGTTTTCCTTGACCGGTTCACCGTGCCCCCCGCCCTCACCCCGACCCGACTATTTCGCTGGCTTGCCGTCGTCGTGGGGCTTGCCCTGGTCTCCGGCTGCTTCTCGTTTCACCGCGAGCCGCCGCGCCCCGGCCGCACCAAACTTGAGTCGCCCCTCGTCGTGCTGTCCGCGCTGACGGTTTCCAACTACCTCGTGGTTGAGGCCAAGTGGGACAAGCACGGCCCCTACCATTTTCTGATCGATACTGGCGCATCCGTCACTCTCGTCTCCCCTGAGCTGGCCGCGCGCTACGGCGTGAAAAATCCGTTTCCGCCCGACACGCCCCTCGTTCGCGTCAAATCCGCCGATGGCGGCAATGCCCTCCTGCCTCCGACCATGCTGCGTCGTCTTCAGCTCGATGGCGCGCGCTTTGAAGACGTCCAGGCGCTCATCTACGATTGTGCGCCGCTCTCCGCTCACCTCGGGATGAAGATCGACGCCATTCTTGGCTTCCCTCTTTTTCGCGAAACGCTGCTAACCCTCGATTATCCCCACAGCCAGGTCATCCTCCGGCGCCGCTCGGCCGCGCCGTCCGTCGTGGGCTCGACCATTCCCTTTAATAATGATCGCAAGACCCCGATCATCACCGTCCGGCTCGGCGGCAAGACGTTTGCCGCGCTGATTGACTCCGGCAGCGATGCCGCGCTCAGCCTCAACCCCGTCGGCCTCCAGCCCGTCTTCGCCGTGGCACCGCGTCAGGGCGCCACGGTTGGCACGCTGACCGGCGACCGCGCGCAAGAGGTGGGACGCCTCGCGGCGTCGCTGACCATTGGCAGCTACACCCTCATTCGTCCGGTCGCGGACCTCACGGACGAACTCGCCTCCCTCGGCGGAGGTATTCTCAAGAATTTCACCGTTACGTTCGACCAAGAACACAATCAGGTCACCTTCGAGCGCGACACGCCGGGCCCCATTCCCCCCGAACCGCGCCGCAGCGCCGGGCTGAGTTTCACCAAGACCCCCGCGTATTGGCGCGTCGCCAGCGTCATCCCCGGCTCACCCGCCGCGAGCGCCGGCGTCCAACCGGGCGATCTGGTGACGCGCGTCAACGGCGAGCTCATCTCGAAGTGGGACATCCGCCGCTACGAACTGCTCGTCGCCACGGCGACTTCGATCGAATTCACGTTTCTCAATGGCGCGCAGGAAGTCCCCGAGCGGCTCGACGTGTTTGATCTGGTACCGTAGCGCGTGAGGTCAGTTGGAGGGCGGGGTCGCCGAACCCCGCCTGCCTCCGAGAATACCCTCCAGCGGATTTCGCGGATCAACGCAGATGGGCCGACTTTTTCCGGGTCGATCCGATATATCCGGGAAAAGTCTGGCGGAGGTAGGGCGGAGTTCGTCGACCCCGCCCTACATTCAACTCTTGCGCAACAAGAACGACGCACCGCCATCGTGCCCCGTCACCCACGGCAAGCTGACGGAACTTGCAGCCAGCTTGAAGGGGCCGCCCGCCCGGCTGTCGAAAAACGCCTTGATGACCCGCTCGTTCTCCTCGGGATCAATGCTGCAGGTCGAATAAACCAGGCGGCCACCCGGCGCCACCAATCGGGCCGCAGCGTGCAACAACGCAAGCTGCTGACGGCCGTGCTTGTCGAAGTCGCGCGGCTCGAGGCGCCATTTCACATCGGCGCGGTGCCGCATCACGCCCGTGTTCGAGCACGGGACGTCAACCAGCACCGCGTCGTAGCTGTCCGGCAACTTGTGTTCGAAAAGCGTGGGCGCGGGATTCGCCAGCAGATCGGCCTGCACCAGCGCAACCTCCACGCCCTCCACGCGCGAAAGATTTTCCTTCAAACGCGCGATGCGCGGGCCCGGCAAATCCATCGCCACGATTTTCCCCGACTTCATCGCGTCCGCCATCATGAGGCTCTTGCCGCCCGGCGCCGCGCAGCCGTCCAACACGGTTTCGCCGGCTTGCGGGGCGAGCAGCTCGATCGCGAGCCGCGTGCCCGGATCCTGCAGATAGATCTTTCCGTTTTTGAGCAGTGGCTCGACAAGCGACCACCGGCCCGACGGCACCTCGTAGAACCCCGGCCATTGAGTGGGTTTAAGAAAGTCAGGCGGCCCTTCAAGCGGGGCGTGCTGGTCTGTCGCATTTGCGGCAAACGTGGGACGCCAGCGCGCGTAAACCGTCGCGGGTTGCTGGTTCCATTCCAACAGCTGGCGCGTGGAGTCCGCGCCGAAATCCACCAGCCACCGCTTCACGAGCCAGTCGGGATGGGAAAAATACTCCGCCAGCACTTCCGCCGACGCGATCTTGCCCGGCGGCGGCCCGGCCAGGGCAACCGAGAGCTTGCGCACGACCGCGTTGACCAGACCCGCCTCGGCCTTGCTCGCCACGGACTTGGTTTGCTCCACGGCGTGATGCACAATCTTGGCCACCAGCCCATCAGTCGCAGGACTGCCCGCCGCCTCGATCAGTTCATAACCTGCCATCAGCATCACCGCCCGGGTCGGGAAGCGCGGCGGATGCGCCACGAGTCGGCCCAAGGCAGAATCCAGGCGCCCGAAATGCCGGACTACCCCAAAGACCAAGTGCTGGCAGCGGGCCCGTTCGGGGCCGCTCAAGGTCGGCGGCAGCGAGTCAATGAGCTCGTCAATCCGTTCGCGCCGGTCGAGCCAGCGCGCAAGCAGGTTAACGGCCGCCGGCCAGGCGGTGAGGCGGCCAGAGGGGGTGGCAGCACCCGAGGAAGAGGATTTCGACACACTGTTTGACAAGGTTCGCTATTCTCCGCTCAACTAACCCGTTCAGGCCATCACTTTCGTAAATATGAATTCTGAAGCACTCTCCGCTCTCATCGCCAAGAATCCGTCCTTGAAGGCGGCCAAAGCCAAACTTGAGGCCATGGAACCGGGTGCGTACGTCATTCATCGCAGCTGGGGCTTCGGTCAGATCAAGTCGTACGACGACTCCGCGCAGCGCTTGCTCATCGATTTCAAGGACAAAAAGGCCCATCCCATGGACCCGGCGTTCTGCCTCAACACGATGGAGGTTCTGCCGCCCAAGCATCTGCTCGTCCGCAAGGAAACCGAGCCGAAGAAGATCGCCGAGCTCATCGCCGAAAACCCCGCCCAGCTGATCGCCGAGGCCCTCGAGGCCTATCCGAATCACGCCACGAGTGCCATCGATCTCGAGATCACGCTCACGCAGGTCGTTGGTGAGGACAAATACAAGAAATGGTGGTCCACCGCCAAGAAGGCCGTGGCCAAGGATCCCCGCATTTCCACGCCCGAAAAAAAGACCGAGCTCTTCGTCCTGCGCGAGACGCCCGTGTCCGCCGAGGACGAGATCCTCGAGCAGTTCCACTCCACCCGTTCGGCCCGCCGCCGCATCGCCCTGGCCGAGGAACTCGTCGCCACCGTCGCGAAAAAGGAAATCAAGACCGACCTGCTCGCCATCCTCAAAACCGTCGCCGACGGCGT
>JBDTJA010000280.1:0-5145 GCA_039936075.1 Opitutaceae bacterium
ACGATCTGCTGGGCACGCACGACCATGCTCTGGGGATTGCGCCGGTGCTGGATGAGCAGCACGGCTCCGTCGACTGCACTGGCGAGCACGCTGGCATCGCTGACGCCAATGATCGGGGGCGAGTCGAAGATGATCTTGTCGTAACGCCCGCGAAGGGTCGCGATGAGATCCTTGATCCGGTTAAGGTGGAGTAAGCCAAGAGTGAACCCGGGTGAATGACCGCTGGAAATGAAATCCAAGTTGGGAGCGATGTCCTTCTGAATAACCGCGTCCAGATCCTCCCGGTTAAGCATGAACTCGGACAGGCCAGGCGATCGGGGCCGGGCGGAGAGCAGGTGCTGCGTCGGGCGGCGTACATCGGCATCGATCAGGATCACGCGCTCGCCCCCCGCTGCCATCACGCGAACCAGCCGATGCAGCGTGGTGGACTTGCCCTCCCCCGGACCGGCGGAAAAAAGCACCAGGCTCGCGGCCTGTCCGGGCTTGAGCGCGAGGTTAAGATTGGTGTGCAGGACACGGAACGGCTCAGTCTCGGCCGGATCGCCCTCCTCGTCGAGGGGATGACGGTGGAACGGGATCACCCCAAGCACCGGAAGCTTCAGACGGGTCTCCACATCCGCCACATTGCGAAAACTCGTATCGAAATACTCGAGCAACACCGCGACGCCGATGCCGAGAATGGCGCCAAACACGATCGCGAACGTGATATTGAGCGGCCAGCTCGGGCGGCTCGGGCGGCGCGCCGGCTCGGCGGTGTTCAGGATTTCGATCGTGCGCTTCGGGACTTGAAAATCGATTTCACGCTGGCGCAGGGTGAGCTTTAGCGTGGTCAGCAGCTTCGTCTCGTCCTCGAGTTTTTGCGCGGCCTCTTCGAAGGGTCGCATGCGGTCGCGGGCGGAAAGGATCTGGTCCACTTTCGCCTGCCCCAGCTGGCGCTTGAGCTCGGCGACCCGCGAATCCGCTTCCTTGTAGGCGATCTCGAGGGCGTTCTCGTAACCGCGCAGCTGCGCGTCCAGCTGCTCCTTGATTTTCGCGCGATTCTCGACCGCGGAAATGAGGTCCGGATGCGCCTCGCCCAGGCGCGCCTTAAGCTTCGTCACCATCTGGTCGGCGAGCAGGTAGGCTTGCAGGAGGTTCTGGATGTTGACGTCGGGGATCAGCTCGGAATTGACGAGGCTCACCCGCTCTTCGAAGGGAATCCCCTTGAAACGCTCCCAGCGCGTCTTACGGCCGATGGCGTCAACGCTGAGCGCGATGAGCGAATTCTGCATCTGACGCAGCGTCTCGATCTCCATGTCAGAGTGGTGCGCGTTGAGGTCCACGCCGGAGATGTTGAGGTCCTTGCGGATTTTTTCGACGACGTCGCGCTGCCGAACGACCACCTGCTCCTGCGCGGTGAGCTCGCCACGCAGCTTGGCAAAGCCCTCGCGCTGCCCGGACGTCGCCAGATCAATGCGGTCGTTGGAGTAAACCCGGGCCACCTCGTTGGCGATGGTGGCGCCGAGCCGGGGATCCTCGGCGAAAACGTTGATCTCGATCAGCGACGAGCTGCGCTGCGATTCCACGCGGAGCATTTTTTGCAGGAGATAGTTGTAGGTGACGGAATCTGGCAGCGGGCCGGGCGAATCGAGCGCCGGGGCGAGCAGGGTGTTGAGCTTCAGATTGGCGATCACCGGGTAGAGAATCTTCTCCGACTGCATGATCCTGAACTGATCCTGCAGGAAATACGGGTCGTAGCTGCTATTGCTTTGGGCCTGGAAGAGCTTCACCTCCCCCTCGGGCTTCTCCACGCGGATCTTGGCCGTGGCGAGATACCAGCGCGGCAGGAAGGCCGTCACGATCACGGTGGTGATGACGACCAGCGCCATAATCAGCAGGATCAAGGCCTTGCGCAACCGGAGCAGTCGCACGAAATCGGCCAGCGTCGCTCTGTCCTGGCTAAGGGAGGAATGGGCCATGCGGTGCGGAAGCGAACGCCGCGCGGGGAACCCGGGCAAGCTCATTGTGCCCGTGCGCCTCGCGGCGCCCGTCCCTCAAAACGCGAAGCCGGCACTCAACCCCACCCGCTGGCGGTTCTGGCCCCGCGCGGGGTCGTCTGAATTGATGTCGTCGTAATCGTAGCTGGCCGTGAGCTGCCAGTTTTTCGCCGGCACATAGGTCAGCGCAAAACCCAGCCGGGTGGTGGTCTCATCCACATTCGGCAACCCCAGCCGGCCCTGCAGCACGGAGGGTTCGTAATCAATCGACGCCGAGGCAAATACCCGCGCGCTCACCGCGTGCTGCACGTTGAAAAAGAGCCGGTTCACCTTGGTATCGGTGTAAAGCGTCTGGTTCGAGGTCTCCTCAAAGGTGTACACGTAACCGGCGCTGAAGAACGACCCTTGGGCATATTCATACTTCAAGGACAGCTCGACATACGGGGCATCCGCGTTGTCTTCGCCGTCGCGCTTGCGCCATTCGTACCCCAGCCGGGCGGTTGCCGTCAGCTGTTTGGCCACCGCATAATCCACGCCGCCTATGACGAATTCGGAGTGCTTGTTTTTGGTGCTCCCGCCGTCGCGGTAGAGGATATCGCCATGCCGGTACTCCCCCACGATTTTGACTTCGGGCAGAAAGGCGTGGGTCAGCCCGATGCCGTAGAGATTTTCCGTGTGGTCAAGATCGTTGGCCAGGGTGTCGTTGTCGTACGCATAATCGATCGATTGAACCTTCGCCGTCGCGCCAAGCTTGGGCAGGATGCCGAGCTCGCCGTGCGCGTCGAACAGGTTGCGTTTGTAAGACTGGTCGGTGTTCAGCGTGACGCCCGATAACAGGGATTGGGGGTTCCGGACGATCGCGTAGTCGTCGGACACATGGATCGCCGAAACCGCGGAAAACGTGTGGTCGAGCCGCGCCATCAGGTCATGACTATCCAGTAACTTGTCGCCCGGACGGTTGTCGAAATAGTCGAGGGTGACCTGGTAGGAGGCTGACAGGAAAGTCTGGTCGCTCAGCGCGGAGTTAAAGCCGATCTTAGGCGCAAACTCATAGACCATGCTGCTGATCGCGCCAGACTGTGCGCCAAAAATGTTGCTGTCGTGCGTGATTCCGCCCCGGAGCGTAATTGCCCACTCCTTGCCCTGCTCCTGTTCCGGAATCGGCGCATATACCGCCCACGCCGGCAAAGCCGCCAAAAGTCCACCGACAACGAGAATACGCAAAAAGTTCATAGGCGGGGCGGTTGGCTCGTAATAAATACGCTGGGGAAAACGCGCCGGGCGAGACAATTACTTTCCGCGGACCGGCGGCAGGGCCGGGTTCAGCATCACCAGTAGATTGTCAGCCAATCGCTGCGTTACCTTTAGCGGAAACTCCGACGGCAGGGAACCCGTCACGAGTCCGCCGTAAATGCGGCCCCACTCCCCCGCATGACCCGCCGCGGCAGCCGTCCCGGCGGCCGGAGGCCGCGGTGCCAGCTCGCTGTAAAATGGGCGGTCGAGCGTCCGCGGGGTCAGCAGGAGTTCCGCGATCGGCTGCTTCTCATTCACGGTATAAAAATCCGCCAGCTTCACCGGCTGCGCCCAAACCCGCTGGTGCCCATACCAGACCACGCCGGCCGGCACGTCAGCCATCACGCCCATGCGAGTGCCCACGCCGCGGCGCTCCAGCTCCTGGCGCATCCCGATGAAAAGCGCGGGGAAATACGGCGGATAGGTGAAATGCAGCCGACGCGGTTCAAGCACGTCGTGCAAGAGCGGGAGGGCTTGCGCGACCAGTAATACTGTCGCACAGGTGCGCGGCCACGCGCCGAGCGAAGCGTTGCTGCCAAGCAGCACAAAGAAAAAGCCCGCGCCAAAAATCATCACGAGCGGTGCCAGCCAGCAGGCCACCAGACGGTCGCTCTCGCCGGAATTGAACACGGCCTGCGAGGCCAGCAGCACGCCCAGCGCCACGGTAAATGTCCACCGCAGGCGGTTGGTCGCGGAAGCCCGGAAAATATACAGCCAACCTGCCACAAAAAATGCTGTCAGCCAAAGCCCGCCGCCCGACCAGAGGCGGGATTTCAAATTCTCCTGGAGATAAGTGAGGGCCTTGTTCGCGAGTTTGGTCAAGTTCACGGACGGCATCGTGGCCGTGAGCATCGCCCGCTGGGTTGCAGGCTCCGCCGTGATGTCACCCGTTTTCAACGCCACGTTCTGCGCCGCCAGCGCCACCGGGTGACCCGTCAGCGAGACGTTGCGCGCCATCCATGGCAGCGCGACCAGCGTAAATCCCGCGGCCACGATCACCAGCGCCCCCCAGCGGGCGCGGCCTTCCCGGCGCCACGCCACATAACCCAACGCGACCAGTCCCAGCGCCCCCGCGGAGTACTCCGCGAGAAACAGCAGGCCGCAAGTCGCGCCAAGCGCGGCAAGCCAGCCCGCGCCGAATCGCACCGGCGTCTCGGCCTCGCCCTCCAGCCGCGCCAAAATCCAGAAGACCAGCAACGCGAGCACCATGAGCAGCGGCGTGCCATTGAGCGCCACGGTTTGCTGCCAGGCGGTGACCGACACCAACAGCGCGCCCGCGGCCAGCCAGCCCGTCCGGGCATCAAACAACCGCCGTCCAAGCAAAAAGGTCAGCCCCGCCGCCAGCCAGAACAGCCCGAGGTTGAGCCCGAGCAAAAAATAATCCGCCCCAAAACCCCCGCCCGGCGGCACGGAGGCGTTCGCAAACAGTGACTCGCGCATTCCGGACGGCAGCACGCGGAGTCCGGCGGCAATGATCATCGCATACAGCGGCGCCTGATAGAGTTCCGGGTAGGGTTTGGCCGCGTCGAAGCGGACGCCCCGCGTCGCGAGCACCGCCGACGCCTGGGGATAATTGACGAGCGTCGTAAACCCCTCACCGCGGGCCAGCTGGCGACCCATGTCAGCCTGCACGAGGGTGGCCTCGGTCGTCGCGCCGTGAAATTGAACCCACGCGACGCGTAACGAGAGTGCCACCGTGACAGCTAGGATCGCGGCGAGCGTGATGCCACGGGCGCCGGCACCTTCCTCGAGCCAGTGGATCACCTCCTGGGCGGTTTTGGGACGGCTCATGGCAAAAATACGTCTCCGCGAATTCGGCTGATCGCGGACAAAACTCCGACATCAGCATTCATCCGCGTCGTCCGCAGGAAAGTGG
>JBDTJA010000281.1:0-3106 GCA_039936075.1 Opitutaceae bacterium
GCGAATTCGAGATTTTCCAATTGATCGGACAGGGCCGGAGCACCCGCGACATCGCGCAGCAGTTACACCTCAGCCCCAAGACGGTCGATGTGCACCGCAGTAATCTCCGGCAGAAGCTCGAACTGAAAGACGTCACCGCCTTGGTGCGGCATGCCGTGCGTTGGGTGGAGACGCAGGGCTCGGGCGCGTGATGCGCGAGAGCGGGTTGCGCGTGGGTCGGACAAAAAATGCCGCCCAAAGTGCAAGGGAAGCCGAGCCGGAATCGGAAAAATATCCGATACTGCGTCTGCCATGCCCCGCCGCGTGCTCACCAATCCCATGGTTTCGCCGCCGGCGCGGGCCGCCCGCGAGGATCGGCTGCGCGTGGACCCGAAGTGGGCCTGGCACTATCGCCGGTTGCGCGCGCTGCGGGATCGGCTGATGCAGCCGGCCAGGGTCTGCAAAGGAGTGAACGCCGCGGGCAGAGACTACGCGGAATTCACGATGGCCCGGTTGAAATCCGAGCCAGAAGCCTTGGCGGGCATTGCCGCCGCGATCGAACGCATCCTGCACGGTACCTATGGAATTTGCGAAATCAGCGGTCGGAAGATTCCGGCGCACCTGCTGCGCAAGACGCCGTGGGGGTGCTCGTTGCCCGTTCGACTCGGGGAGGGCATCCGGATGCAATTTCCCTGATCAGGGGTGCGGCCGGGGATAGGGGCGAGGACGCGACAATATTTGTCGGATGGATGCGACCAGGACCTCGGCGCCATCGCCTTTCATGCAATAGCCGACCGCTCCGGCCTGGAGCGCCTTGGCCTCATACAAGGCGCGGTTGTGCATCGAGAGCACCAGAATTGGCAGGTCAGGCTGCAGATCCCGGGCCCGCTTGATCAAGGTGAAGCCGGAACCATCCGGCATCGACAGGTCGGTCACAAGAATGTCGGGGTGGAGTTCGGTCACCAAGAGAAGCGCGGAAACGGCGGAATCCGCTGACCCGCAGACCTCGAGATCCGCCGAGCGGTCGATCCAGCTCGCGATGCTTTCCCGCATCAACGCGTGGTCATCGACCAGCAGCACACGCTGGCGTCCATGAACGGGTTGAGCAGAAAGGCGTGGGGTCCGAGGCATGAAGGAGTTGGCGGCTCTCCGCTGCAGCGTAAAGATAGACCCAATCACCCTCCGCGGGCTCCGCAGCGCTTGGCGTTTGTCGGTCAGAATTTGGCGTTTTCCCCGGTTGCTGGGGAATCAAGTGGGGTAGGAGAGGACGGTGAGGCGAGGAATTCATCTGAGTGCGAAGAAAGAGAGTCTGGATTCGACGCTCACTCTCTGCGCAGCGTCGCTTGGCGGCGTCTCGCAGAAAAATTCAACAGATCTATTTCCTGATTCGGATTGATCCGGGTCTGCCGGTGCAATCCGTGGTCGTCCGAATCAGGAACCTGATTGCAGGCTCCTCCCCGCCTTCACTCGTGGCCCGCGCGGCTACGCGCGTTGTGTGACGAACGGTTGCAACCCTGACCTAGACGTAATGATCCAGCCGGTCGGGGGTGCGGCGGATGGTTTTAAAATCGAGGTCGTGCACCGTCTTGATGTAGCGCACGGAGCGGCTCTGGGAGCGCATCAGGATGGAATGCGTGATGACCTTCCGGCCGATCAGCCGCACGCCGGGCAGCAGCGCGCTGTCGCTGATCCCGGTCGCACAGAAAATCGCGCTGGGGCTGGTGACCAGATCCTTCGCGTAGAAAATCCGCGCGAGGTCGGCCGCCTCAGGCAGCGCCTTGAGCTCGGCGCGTTCCGCTTCGTCTCGCGGCCACATGCGCAACTGCTGGTCGCCCCCGAGCGCGAGCACCCCTGCCGCGGTCAGCACGCCCTCCGGCGAACCGCCGATGCCGAGATAGAGATCAATGCCCGTGTCGTGCAGCGAGGGCGAAACGGCCGCCGTGACGTCGCCGTCGGAGATCAGGCGGAGAGCGGCGCCGGCGGCGCGGATGTCCGCGATGAGTTTCGCGTGGCGGGGACGGTCGAGCACGACGACGTAAACCTGGTGGATGTTTTTGCCGAGCGCCTGGGCGACGCGGGCGAGGACCTGCGGGACGGGCGTATCAAGATCGAAGCGGAGGGACGCGTCCTTCGCCATGGCATCCACGACGGCCGGACCGTACGCGAGTTTCTCGGCATAGAAGGTCGGGATGTTGACCATCGCAGCCTTGGCGCCATGCGGCACATGGGCCGCGGCCATGACGGAAATGGAATTCGGCAGACCCTTGGAAATGTTCGTCGTGCCGTCGATGGGATCAAGGGCGATGTTGAAGCGCGGGGAGGGGAATTTCCACGAGCCGAGTTTCTCCCCGAGGAAAATGCCGGGAGCGTTGTCCTTGATGCCCTCGCCGATCACGACCTCGCCGCAGAAATCGCTCTGTTCCAGCGTGCCGCGAATGGCGTCGCTGGCGGCGGCGTCCGCGGATTCCTTGTCCCCGCGACCGAGCCAGTCCACGGCACTGAGCGCGGCGTTTTCGGTGGCGCGGACGAAATCGAATTGCAGGGAACGCTCAGGATGGCGGTCGTTGGCGCTGAGGTAAGGCTCGGAATGTTGGGGCGGCATGGGGGAGAGGTTGAGGCGAAGCTGGGTTGGCCGACGAATTAGGCGAACGGAAATTAACCGCGAAGGACGCAAAGGGACGCGAAGGTCGAGTCAGGAACAGGGTTTCGGATTTTCCCGCGGATGGCGCGGATGGGCGCGGATACAACCCCTCCCATCATTTCAGTCTTCTGGATTGGCATCCGCGCTCCCCCGTGAAATCCGCGGACAGGGTTGAGGATCGGACTTCGCGTCCCTTTGCGTCCTTCGCGGTTAAATGGTTTGGACGAAGAGATTATTCCGCGGGAAACGCGTTGAAGGTCGCCAACAGCCACGCCACTTTCGCCGGACCATGAATGCTGTCGTCCGTCTCGCGGTGCTTTCCGGGTTGGCGGTGACGGCGGTGTTCTCAGAGACGGCCACGACGCCTTTCCTGCCGAGGCACTTCCCGTACGAGCCGCAGCCGCCGCTGCTGAAGGACGCGACGGCCGGTGACCAGCTCGCAGGGGCGAAGATGACGGCGTCGGGCTACGACGACGAGCAGCGGCC
>JBDTJA010000282.1:0-8379 GCA_039936075.1 Opitutaceae bacterium
GAGCGGCCCAACCGGGTCTCGAGCAATTCATAGCCGCTCGTGATCGGGAGCCGCATGAAGGCCGGGATCAGGAACCGGCCGATTACGTAATAGCTGAAGGGCAGGACCGCCACCGAAGCGAGCACGAGGACCGGGCCGTTCTGCACCACTTCCCCGGGCACCCCGATGTACGCCACGAGCGTGAAGAGCGCGGCGAACAGCGAAACTCCGACGAGGATCGGATTCTGGTTCCGGCCGGCAACGAAGTAGTCCTCGGTGGTGCGCTGCCGGCGGGAATAATAGTAGCCGATCCCGAGCAGAACAAACGCGCAGAGAACGACAATGGACCCGTCGACGGCGCCAAACGAGTGGCTCGCCGGCGGGTTCGTCATGAGGCGGCAGCCCCGCGGGGAAGATCGATCCAGCGCCGCTGCTCGGACGAGGTCAGCATCGCGCGGCAGACGGCGACGGCGATGCGGCCATCGCTGCCCGAACCGACGCGCGTCTTTTCAGGCGGCAACTCCTCGCCGCGGATCGCAGCCAGGAAGGCCGCCATCTGCTCGCGATAGGCGGGCATGCGTCCTTCACCAAAGGCCGTGTCCGCACTTTCATGTCCGACCGCGGGCTGCTTTGAAACCAAGTGCCAGCCCTTCGCATCGGAAATTTTCAGTTCGTCGTAGGCGTCGAGGTCGATCAACCCTGTGCTTCCCACGATGCGGAAGCGGAAGCCTTCGCCAGGAAAGGACGGCGTCGGGAGCGCGCGGCTGGAGTACAGCGACGTGATCATCCCATTGGAAAACTCGGCCAGTGCCATGGTTGTGTCCTCGACCTTGATCCCGGGGAGCGTCGTCCGGCAGAAAGCCGACACGGTCACCACTTCGGCCCCGGTGCACCAGCGCAGCAGGTCGATCGCGTGCGGGAAACTGTTGATCATATGCCCGATGCTCGCCGGATCGTTCCACCAGCTCCAGTCGCTGCCAAAGTTGGACATCCCGACCGGCGCTTGGGAAGGCATCGAGACCAACACGGTCTGGAGTTTGCCAATGGCGCCGGACCGCAGCAACCGGCAGGCCTCCCGATTGTTCGGGCGGAACCGCTGGTGATAGCCTGTGGCGAGGACCCGCTTGGATGCGGACGCCGCCGCGATCATGCGGTCGCAATCCTCCACGGAGGTGGCCAGGGGCTTTTCCACGAGAACGTGCTTGCCCTCGTTCAAGGCCAGCACCGTCGCCGCCGGATGCAAGTGATGGGGGGTGGCAACGATCACCGCGTCGACATCCGCGCGCCGGATCAACGCTTCCGCGGTGGGCTCCTCGGCAATCCCATAGCGTTGCGCGAAGCCCGCGGCCCGGCTTCCGCCAGAGACCGCGGTCAGGGTGGCTTGGTCGCCAAGATACCGGATCGCCTCGGCGTGCGTGCGGCCCATGTAACCGGAGCCGAGGATGCCAAATCGGATTTTTGCCATGGTCAGCGGGCCGCGGCCAGAGTGGTGAGCGGAGTGAAGCTCCGACGGGCCACCAGCAGATCCTCGCGAGAGCCGAGCTGGTCGGATCCGCTGACCGCCCCAGCGATCTGGGCCCGGCAGTGGTCCGTCAGCGGATAGCCGAGGAGATTCCAATTGGTCGTGAAGATGCCGAGTTGGACGAGCAGCTCCTTGAGGCCGGTCATCCAGCATTCGATCTTCGGTCCGCCGTAGACCCGGTACATCAGGTCGTTCATCCGCGCCTGCAGCTTATTGGCCGCGGCCAAGTCCCCGGCGCGCACCGCGGTCGTAATCTGGCGCGCGAGCCGGGCGTTGAAGATGCCGCCGCCCAGAAGCAACCCGTCGTAATCCGCGGCGAGGTAGTCCACGCAGTCAAACTCCGAGCCGGAAAACAGCACGAGGCCGGGCCGGGCCGCGCGCGCTTTAAGGTACACTTTGCGCCGCGATTCCTGCTGCGAGCTGTCTTTCACCACCACGATGTTGGGCTCGGACAAGAGCTCCGGCAGATGCGACTCCGGCACCACGTAAGGGCTCGCCGCCCCGCGGTCGTACAGGCCGACGGGCAGCGCGCTGCGCCGGGCCACCTCCGCGTAATGGGACACCAGACGCTGGGGCGTGGCGTTAAGAAAAAACGACGGGGCGGCGACGACAGCGATCTGGACGCCCCAGGCGGAGGCGAGATCGATGTTGTCCAGCACGCGCACGGAGGAATTGTCCGTCACTTGGAAGGCGATGGTCAGCTTCCCCTTCGCCGCCTCCACCGCGGACCGGGCCAACACCTCGCGGTCGCGGTCGCGCAGCCACGGTCCCTCACCGCAGGTCCCTCCCAGCATCAGGCCGGCCACGCCGAGATCGACATGGTGGGCCACCATGCGCTGCACGGAGGCCACATCCACACGGCCGTCGCTCGTGAAGGGAGTGGGAGTCGCGGACCAGATCTGGTCGCGTTGCGGGAGGGCAATTTTCATCGACGCAAATATGAGCAAGCGGACGGTTTCAAAAAGAAGTCCCCGCCTGAAAAATAAAATGACAACTTTCGCGTGACCCCGCCTGCTCTCCTCGGGCGCCGGGAACCGCCGCCCCGGCGCCACGATTGGCGGGGCGCCTTTTGTTTTGACCCGGTCTCGAATCTCCCGAGTGAAGGTCGGTGCCCGAGGCCATTGATGAGCGCGGTTTCCCTCCCTCCTCCCCTGCTGGCGTTTGCACCTTTTGATTGGGTGGTGCTTGTCGTCTATGCGGGGCTGCTGCTCGGCATCGGTTTTTATTTCTACCAGAGGCAGCCGAGCACGAACGAGGAGTTTTTCGTCGGCAACCGGCGGACTCATCCGCTGCTCGCCGGCATCTCGATCTTCACGGCTCTCACCAGCATTATCACGTACATCGGCAGTCCGGGCGAGTACGTGCAGAACGGCCCGGTGCTCGTGTTCCTCGCCAATGTAATCACGCTGCCGCTGATCCAGATCGTCGTGGGCTGGTTCCTGATTCCAGTCTTCATGCGGCTGCCGATCACCAGCGCCTACGAACTGCTGGAAAAGCGCCTCGGCCTGTCGGTCCGACGGACCGGCTCGATGGCCTACATTCTCACCCGGCTCGTCTGGATGGCGCTCATCCTCTATACCACGTCGCATGTGATGGTGTACGTGACCGGCTGCGATCCCCGCTGGGGCACCACGATTGCCGTGGTCGTCGGTCTGGTGACCACCACCTACACGCTCTTCGGCGGCATCCGCACGGTCATGGTCACGGAAGCGATCCAGTTCTGTCTCCTCGTTGTGGGCGCCTTGCTCACGATCGCGTCCATCACGTTGAAGATGGGCGGCATCCAAGCCTGGTGGCCCAGCCATTGGGAACCGCACTGGGCGCCCCAACCTTTTTTCAGCCTCGATCCGCACGTGCGGGTGACCGTGGTGGGGACGTTCATCTATTACACGGTCGCCACCATTTGCGTAGCGGGCTCCGACCAGTCCGCGGTGCAGCGATTCCTCACCACGCGCGACGCGGCCGCGGCCCGGCGGGCCTATCTGCTCAACGGCATCGCCGTGGCAATCGTGGCCGTCATCCTGGGCCTGGTCGGGGCTGCGCTGATGGGATTCTACCGCGTTCACCCCGAATCCGTGCCCGCGGGAGTGAGCTTCGCCCATCAGGGCGACGCGTTTTTTCCACTCTATATCAGCCAGTTCCTGCCGACCGGCATTTCCGGGCTGGTCGTCGCCAGTCTGCTCGCCGCCTCGATGTCCTGCCTGAGCGCCGGGATCAATTCGCTGATCGCGATCATCACCAAGGACTTCATTGAAACCTCCGCCTCGTACCAGCCCCAGACGGAGCGGCAAAAAATGCGGCAGACGCGCTGGCTGGCCATCGCGATCGGCGTCCTGGTCGTGCTCGGCACCATCGCTGTCGGCCTCGTGCGCGGAAACATCCTCGAGGTCGCGGGCAAGACCGTGAACCTGCTCGGCAGCCCGCTGTTCGGGCTCTTCTTTCTCGCTCTGTTCGTTCCCTACTCGACGCCCTTCGGCGCGCTGATCGGCGCAGTTTATGGGATCACGGCCGCCGTGTTGGTCGGATACTGGGACGTGCTGACGGGGCTGCCCTCGATCACCTTTCTGTGGATCGCCCCGTTGTCACTCGTCGCGAGTCTCGGAGCCGGGTGTCTGTTCAGTCTGTGGAAAACGCGCCGGCGGTCGCCGGCGGCCTTGGCCGGCTACACCGCCGCCGCCCTGCTCCCGCTGGCCGCCGGCGTGGCACTACTGCTTCACTCCGTCCACTGACCGCACCCTGCATAGTCTCCTCATGAAAACGCCACCCGCTCGTTCGCCGGATCCCAGTTCAGGCACAGGCCAGCAGCTCTATCGCCGGGCGCGGACGCGGATCCCGGGTGGCGCTCAACTGCTCGGCAAGCGCCCGGAACAATACCTGCCCGGCGGCTGGCCCGCTTACTACCAACGTGCGGAGGGCTGCACGATCTGGGACCTCGATGGCCAACCCTTCACCGACTTCACCTCGAACGGCATCGGCACGTGTCTGCTGGGTTACGCCGATCCGACCGTCAACGCCGCGGTCACCGACTGTATTGCCCGCGGCAGCATGTGCACGCTGAACTCTCCTGCCGAGGTCACGCTCGCCGACCGGCTCTGCGCGATTCATCCGTGGGCTTCCAAGGTCCGGTACACGCGCTCCGGCGGCGAGGCGATGGCGGTGGCCGTGCGCCTCGCCCGCGCCTTCACCCGCCGCAGCACCATCGCGTTTTGCGGTTATCATGGCTGGAGCGATTGGTATCTGGCCGCGAACCTCGCTGAGTCCGACGCGCTCTCCGGCCATCTGCTGCCGGGCCTCGATCCCGACGGCGTGCCGCGAGCCCTGCAGGGCAGCGCGCTGCCCTTCCATTACAACCAAATTGCCGAGCTGGAGCAGATCGTCGCCACGCCTGGTTCAAACCTCGCCGCCATCGTGATGGAGCCGATGCGCTACGATGCGCCTCGCGACGGATTTTTGGAAAAAGTGCGGGCCCTGGCGGACAAAACCGGCGCCGTGCTGATCTTTGACGAGATCACCGCTGGCTGGCGGAGCAATTTTGGCGGGATTCATCTGACGCTCGGCGTGGCACCGGACATCGCGGTGTTTGCCAAGGCCCTCTCCAACGGATTCCCAATGGCTGCGATCATCGGTCGAGACGCGGTGATGGACGCGGCGCAGACAACTTTTGTCAGCAGCACCTACTGGACCGAGGCGATCGGCCCGACCGCCGCGATCGCGACCCTGGCACGCATGGAGCAAGTCGATGTGGCCGGCCATATCCGGAAAATCGGCACGCTCGTGCGCGCCGGTTGGACCGAGGCGGCGGCCCGGCACGGTCTGCCGGTCAAGGTCAGTGGGCTCCCCGCTCTCTGCCTCCTCGGCTTCGACGCCGGCGCGGAAAGCAAGGCGGTGATGACGCTCTTTACTCAGGAAATGCTGGCCCGGGGATTTCTTTCGGCCGGGGGCTTCTATCCGACGTTCGCCCACCAGCCGGAAGTGGTGGCCGACTATCTCAAGGCCGTGGACACGGTCTTTGGCTTTTTGAAAAAACAGCTCGACCACGGCACGGTCAGCACCGCTTTGCATGGGCCGGTCGCCCAAAGCGGTTTCGCGCGGCTTACCTGATGGCCACCCGCATGAAAATTCTGCAGCTCGGTGGCGGATCGATGGGCACGCGGCGCCTGCGCGACCTGTCGGGCCGGGCGGACTTGGAGATACGCGTGTTCGACGCGCGGGCGGATCGGCGGCTGGCGGCGGCCGACCGCTTTGGGATCAAGACCTTCGACTCGCTGGCCGCCGCCATGAACTGGGCCCCTGACGCGCTGATCATTTCCACGCCGCCCGGCACCAAAGGACCGTTCGTCGAACTGGCGCTCAATCGGAACCTGCACCATTTCGTCGAGGCGGACATCTGGAGCTACGGTGTAGCGGAGCGGGCCGAACGCGCGAAGGGGCTGGTCTGCGCCCCGTCTCTGACGTTTGCGTTTCTTCCCGTGGTCCAGGCGCTGGCCGAGCGGCTTCCTTCCGCGATTGGAACCCTGCTGGGCTACCAATTTTTTCTCGCGGGCGACATGGCGTCGTGGCACCCGGCCGAGGGCAACGAATACTATGGCCGGCATCGCGACACCGCGCCGGCGCGTGAGATGGTGCCTTTCGAACTCGCGTGGTTGGCGGAGGTTTTTGGCCGGCCGCAAAAAGTGGCCGGCGGCTTCGGACGGTTCAGCGGGCGGGACGGGGCGTTCGAGGACACGTGGACGCTGCAACTGCAGCTGGCTCAGGGCGGAACCGGCCAGCTCACCGTCACCATGGCCTGCCCGCACGACTTTCGAAGCGGGTGCGCCTTCGGGGTGAACGGCCATGCCACGTGGGACATCAATCGTGGCGAGGTCGCCCTACACATTGCGGCGCAGCCGGCTCAAGTCCTGCAGTTCGGACCGATCGCCCAGGTGATCGACGCAACCTACGCGGCGGAGATCAACGCTTTCGTCGACGCGATTCAAGGGAGCAAGCCCTGGCCTCATCGTTATGCCGACTATCAGCTCGCGCTCGCGACCCTGGCGGCCGCCGAGTCCAGTGCGGGCAAAAACGTTTGGGAAACCATCGACCCGCGGCGGGAACCCGCCCAGGTGCTGGCTCGGTTGCCCGCTTCTTTATGAAAATCGAAACCTGTCTCAATGCCATCGACCGGGAGCTTTTGACCGAAGCCACGGAGGGATTTTTGCCGGAGCGGGTAATCGACTTCCACGCGCATGTGATGGACGCACGGTTTTACGCTGCCGGGACCGTGAACGCCGCATTGGCCGGCAAGACCATTCGATTCGACGACTATGCCGCGGCCATGCGGCTCCTGCTGGGTAACCGCTTGGCCGCGGCCTTCGTTTTTCCTTACCCCGCCCGCCGGGCCGATCGGACCGGAGTCAATCAATGGATGTTCGCCGAGCCCAAAGTTGATCCCGCTGGCCGGCACGTCGCGGCGCTCGTGGCTCCATCCGATGATCCGGCGGTGGCCGGCGAATGGCTCCGCGCGGGACTCTGCTGTGGATTAAAGCCGTATCATTTATACGCCCAGGAAGGTGACACCCAGCAATGCGCGATCGAATCGTGGGCTCCCGAGTGGATGTGGAAACTATGCGACCAGCATCGGGCCCTCCTGATCCTCCATCTCGTCAAAGACGCGTCGTCGGCCGATCCCGCGAACCGCGAGGCGTTGCTGCGGCTCAGTTCCAAGTACCCCGCCTGCCAGGTGATCCTCGCGCATGTCGGCCGGAGTTTTAACCACCGGACGGCTCGCGGCCTGACCGCCTTCGCGAACCAGCCCAACATTGTCGTCGACACCTCGGCGATCACGGAGTCCGAGAGCATCAAGTTTGCGCTCGGGGCGCTCGGGGTCGACCGGGTGATTTACGGCTCGGATTATCCAATCAGTCATTTTCGGGGCCGGTGTGTGACGGCGGGCGACTCGTTCCAGTGGATTTATGCGGATGAGGTGAACAATCCCCGTATGACGCTGGTTGGCATCGAATCGTTGCTCAGCCACCGGAAAGCCGCGGAGGAGCTGGGGCTGCGGAGTGCAGAAATCGAGCGGATATTCTTTGGCAATGCCCGGAAGCTGCTCGGTCGCTAGACGGAGTTAGGGCCACTCGCGGGCCACGCGTATAGCTTCGCAAAAGCTGGCTGTGCCACCCGACGTGTCCGCCATAGCCTTAGCGACGGTGGAAGCATCAGGGCGTGTTTTCAAACCTCGGATTCAGCGATTGTCATCCTGAGCCTCGCAAAGGATCCAGAGCGGCTCCGCAGGGGACTTTGGCGGTATCCAACTGGATTCCTCACTTCGTTCAGAATGACAAATCGCGTTTAAAGACGCGCCTTAGTCAAACGCTGGCGCCCCCTAGGAATCCGGCCCGCAAACGGTTCTGATGCTAAGTCGCAGGTAATTACGTCGCCTGAATCAAAACACGTTTTTTGGTAACGTTCCGGCAATTCTAACCAAGTGTTTTCGCGACGAGGCGGCAACTTCGACCCCAGCCCGGCCATTCGTATCGACCCGAACCCGGGGTGGGAGATCGCGAAGCTCGAGCGGCACCGCAACTTCGAAGGTACTGCTACGACGTACCAGGATCTTTGGTCAAAGGCGTTGAACAGATCCATCGAGTGCAGCTGCGTCGTTGGTCAGGAGTGCGCCAGGACGTGAGTCATAATCAAATTCGTCCGTGCCGGGGAGGACTCCTGCCTAGGGAATCCCCGAAGCGTGACGTTGGTGGCACTTGCTGCGCGGGAAGATCACTCCTGTTTCAGTAGGTAGTGGCATCCCTTGCTGTGGGGGTTGAGGGTGGCGGCGTGCACTACGAGCAATGCCGATTGCACGGCGTTGCGCAGCTCGATGAGTTCGCGGGTCAGCCGGC
>JBDTJA010000283.1:0-3737 GCA_039936075.1 Opitutaceae bacterium
GAGGTGGTGCCTTGGTCGAGCGCGAGGATGAATTGCCGGCGCATGGGGTAAGGGAAGACTCGGGTGATCCGGCTCCGGCGGCAAGTGCGGGAAAGGCTAAATCTTCCGGCGCGGACTTGCTTCGGAAAGTAAGCTAGCTTACCAAATCATCTTTTATGGCGTTCCTGCCGCACCCGTCCGACCGCAGCCTGGGCTTCATCTTCAGCGATATCAACCGGCTGGCGCGGAAGGAATTTGACCGGCGGGTGCGCGGCCTCCGGCTCACGCGTTCGCAGTGGCTCTTCCTGCATCACCTCGCCCGGCAGCCCGGCTGCACGCAGAGTGAACTCGCGGAACGCCTGCAGATGGAGCGCATTTCCGTCAGCCGGCAGGCAAGCCGACTTGAGAAGGCGGGATGGATCGAGCGGCGGGACCACCGCCTGGATGCGCGCGCGTATCACCTTTATCCCACGGCCAAGGCGGAGCGCATGGCCGTGCGGTTGACCGGGCTGGCGGGCCGGTTGCGCGAAGATTACCTGAGCGGTCTGGCGCCGAACCGGCGCGCCGCATTGATCAACGACCTGTTGCACATCAAAACCAACCTCGTCCAGATGGAGGCGAAAGCCAAAGAAAGTCCTGATGAAAACTGATCCGCGTTACCTATGGTTGAAATGGTTCATGCCAGTGTTCGGTGGGGCGGCGTTGCTGGTGACGGCGGGTTGTGACCGTTCCGCGGCGCCCCAAGCCACCACTGCTCCCGCCGTGCCGGTGCAAACGGCCGTGGCGGTCCAGCAGGATGTGCCGCGCCGGGTCGAGTCGATCGGGAATGTGCAGGCGCTGCGCACGGTGAGCGTTAAGTCGCAGGTGGACGGGCTCATTGCGCAGGTTAATTTCAAGGAGGGAGACGAGGTGAAGGTCGGCGACCTGCTCGTCACACTCGACCGCCGTCCGTTCGAGACCAGCCGGCAGATCGCGCGGGCCGACCTGGCCAATGCCAGGGCGATGGCGGATCAGGCGCAGGCGGACCTGGACCGTTACCAGCAGCTGGACAAGAAGGCTGTGGTCTCGAAGGAGGAATACATCCAGTACGTCACCAAGGCCGAGACCGCCAAGGCGCAGGTGCAGGCAAAGGAGGCGGCAGTGTCCAACGCCGACCTGCAATATGGCTACTCTGAGATCCGCGCGCCCATCGCCGGCCGCACCGGGCAGCGGCTCCTGCACGAGGGCGCGCTGGTGAAGGCGAATGACAACAGTTTCACGCTGGTCACCATCAACCAGCTCGCACCCATCGCCGTCGCTTATGCGGTGCCGGAGCGTTCGCTGGACGAGATTCGCGCGGCCTTCGCCGCGGGCACGGCCACGGTGTCCGTCACTGACCGCAGCACGGGCCTGACGCGCGAGAATGGCCGGCTCGAATTCATCGACAACACGGTCGATCCCACGACCGGCATGGTGACGCTCAAGGCAGTTTTTCCCAATGAAGATGCGGTCCTCTGGCCCGGGCGGTTTGTGAACGTGGTCACGCAGGTCGGCATTGACCGCGGGGCCATTGTCGTGCCCTCGACCGCGGTGGAGAGCAGCCAGAGCGGATCCACGGTCTTTGTGGTCAAGGCTGATAAGACGGTGGAGTTGCGCACCGTGACGGTGACCCGCACGGCCGGCGACAGCACGCTGCTGGCGGAAGGCGTGAAAGCGGGCGAGACCGTCGTGACGGATGGCCAGCTCCGGCTGCTGCCCGGGACGAAGGTGGAAGTGCGGCAGCCTTCCGGGGCACCGCTGGCGCCGAAAACCCCCTGACCAACGCACTTCCCGCATGAATCTGCCCGAACTCTGCATCCGCCGGCCGGTGATGACGACGCTGCTCACGGCGGCGCTCTGTATTTTCGGCATGATGGCGTTCCGCCTGCTGCCCGTCAGCGACCTGCCGACGGTTGATTTTCCCACCATCGTGGTCACCGCTTCGCTGCCTGGCGCCACGCCGGAGACAATGTCCAGTGCCGTGGCAACGGTGCTTGAGCAGCAGTTCGCGACCATCTCGGGCATCGACTCGATGACGTCGAGCAGCGGGACCGGCATCACCTCAATCACGTTGGTGTTCACGCTGGACCGAAACATCGACGCGGCCGCGCAGGATGTGCAGGCAGCCATTGCCGCTGTACAACGCCGGCTGCCGACGGACATGCCCTCGCCGCCGTCGTTGCGGAAGACCAATCCCGCCGACCAGCCGATCCTCTATCTCGCCCTGAGTTCGCCCACGCTGCCGCTGTCCGTCGTGGACGAATACGCCGAGACGATGATGTCCCAACGCATCTCGTCCGTGGACGGGGTTTCCCAAGTGCAAGTGTACGGCGCGCAAAAATATGCGCTGCGGGTGCGGCTCGATCCGCGGTTGCTCGCCAGCCGTGGCATCACGCTGGACGATGTGCGGGCCGCGCTCAGCGCGCACAACGTGAACCAGCCCACGGGACTGCTCGACGGCTACCGCCAGTCGGTGCAGATCCTGGCCACGGGCCAGCTGGCCAACGCAAAGGAGTTCACCGGCATGGTCGTGGCGTATCGCAACGGCGCGCCCGTGCGCCTGGGCGAACTCGCCGACGTGATCGACGGCGTGCAAGACACCCGCGTGGCCAACTGGTATGGCGAGCGCCACGGCGATGCGCCGCTGGATCCCGCCCGCGCCATCGTGCTCGCGGTGCAAAAACAGCCCGGGGTTAACACGGTCGAGGTGGTCGGGCGCGTCCGCGCGCTGTTGCCCGTCTTTGCGAAGCAGCTGCCCGATTCGGTTCACCTCAGCATCCTGCACGACAAATCCGAGGCCGTGCGGGCCTCGGTGGATGACGTGGAATTCACCTTGGTGCTGTCCGTCTCGCTCGTGGTGCTGGTGATCTTCGTTTTCCTGCGCTCGGTCTGGGCGACGATCATTCCCAGTGTTGCCATCCCCATGGCGCTGCTGGGCACATTCGTGGCGATGTATTTTTGCGGTTACTCCCTCGATAATCTCTCGCTACTCGCGCTGACGCTCTCGGTGGGCTTCGTGGTGGATGATGCCATCGTGATGCTGGAGAACATTGTCCGGCACATCGAGGGGGGCATGGGCGTGCGCGAGGCCGCCCTTCAGGGCTCGAAGGAAATTGGCTTCACCATCCTGTCGATGACGCTGTCACTGGTGGCCGTATTCATTCCCCTGATGTTCATGGGGGGTATTCTCGGGCGGCTGCTGCACGAATTTGCGGTGACGATCACGGCGGCGATTCTCGTCTCGGGCGTCGTCTCGCTTACGCTTACCCCGATGCTGTGCAGCCGCTTTCTGAAAGGCCACGGCGGCCCGGTGAAGGGACGCGCCGCCCTGCACAGCCGGCTCTACGTCTGGAGTGAGCGCGCCTTTGACCGCCTGCTTGGAGTCTACGAGCGCACCTTGCACATCAGTCTGCGCCATCGGCTGCTCGTCCTGGGTGTGGCCGGGCTGATGGTTGTGTTGTCGGTCTGGTTGGGCAAGACGCTGCCCAAGGGCTTTATTCCCACGGATGACACGGGCATAATCCTGGTTTTCACGGAGGCTGCGCAGGATATCTCGTTCGACGAGATGGTGCGGCACCAGCAGGCGGCGGCGGCCATCGTGGCGGAACAGCCTTATGTTGACGCCTTCATGTCCGCAGTCGGAGCCGGCGGCTCATCGGGCACGCTCAATTTGGGCCGTATTTTCATGCGCCTGAAACCGCGCAAGGAACGTCCCGGAGCTGAATGGATCATGGGCGACT
>JBDTJA010000284.1:0-19732 GCA_039936075.1 Opitutaceae bacterium
ACCATGAGCGGGCTCATCAGCAGCGTGCGGCCGGTCGGACTGCCCTGGCGACCCTTGAAATTGCGGTTCGAGGAACTCGCGCAGAGCTGGTCACCCACGAGCTTGTCGGGGTTCATCGCCAGACACATCGAGCAGCCCGCCTCGCGCCAGTCAAAGCCCGCCTCGCGAAATACCCGGTCGATGCCCAATTCAACGCACAATTTGCCGACGATCTGAGAACCCGGCACGGCGAGCGCCTTCACGCCGGGCGCCACGTGACGGCCCCGAAGATATTTGGCGACCTCCTTGAAGTCCGAGAGACG
The DNA here is from genome assembly GCA_039936075.1 of Opitutaceae bacterium. Classification (GTDB taxonomy): domain Bacteria; phylum Verrucomicrobiota; class Verrucomicrobiia; order Opitutales; family Opitutaceae; genus Opi-474. Next base: position 303 of record JBDTJA010000284.1, read on the forward strand.
CGCATTCGTGCAGCTGCCGATGAACGCGACGTCGATCTTGGCGCCTTTGATCGGCGCCCCCGCGGTCAGCTTCATGTAGGCCAGCGCTTCCTCGATCGCCGCTTTCTCATCGACCGAAGTCGTCCGGGCCGGATCGGGGATATTCTCGGAGATGGAAATACCCTGGCCGGGATTGATGCCCCACGTGACCGTCGGGGGAATGTCCGCGCCCTGGAACGTGACGACGTCGTCGTAGTGACAACCGGCGTCGCTCGCGTAGCTTCGCCAGCGCGCGACCGCTTCATCCCACTCCGCGCCGGTCGGTGAAAAGGGCCGACCCTGCAGATAAGCGAAGGTCGTCTCGTCGGGATTCACGTAGCCCACCCGAGCGCCGCCCTCGATGGACATGTTACAGACCGTCATGCGCTCCTCCATGGAGAAGCGGTCAAATACCTCGCCGCCGTATTCGTAGGCGAAACCCGTCCCGCCATTCACGCCGAGGGTCCGGATGAGGTGGAGAATGACGTCCTTGGCATACACGCCCGGCCCCAGGCGTCCTTCGACGTTGATGCGGCGGACTTTTAATTTCCCCAGGGCCATTGTCTGCGTTGCGAGCACGTCGCGCACCTGACTGGTCCCAATCCCCAGGGCAATCGCGCCAAACGCACCGTGCGTGCTCGTATGCGAGTCACCGCACGCGATGGTCGTGCCCGGCTGGGTGATGCCCTGCTCGGGTCCCACCATGTGGACGATGCCCTGCCGGCCTGAAGCGAGATCGAAATAAGTGATGCCGTGCTCCGCGCAATTCTTGCGGAGGGCCTTGATCATCGCGTCGGCCAGCGGGTCGCTGAACGGCTCGGTCTGCCGGTCGGTGGGCACGATGTGATCCACCGTCGCAAACGTGCGATGCGGCATGGTGACCTTGAGGCCGAGATCACGCAGCATGGCAAACGCCTGCGGGCTGGTGACCTCGTGAATGAGGTGCGTGCCGATGAGCAGTTGGGTCTGGCCGTTGGCCAGCGTGCGGACGCTATGGGCATCCCAGACTTTTTGGAAAAGTGATTTAGGCATGAAAACGATCAAAGCGTAGCAGAGGATTGCCATGCCGGGAAATACTTTATTAGCTCCCGGTGATGCCGCGGGAGTATCAATACCCTTTCGAGCTGCGCCACCTCGTTTACTTCCGTGAGGTCGCGCGTCAGCTGCATTTCCGCAAGGCCGCCGAGACGCTGGCGATCGCCCAGCCCGCGCTGAGCCGGGCCGTGGCGCAGTTGGAACGGGCGCTGGGCACCAATCTCCTCAACCGGACCCGCCGCGGCGCCGAGTTGACGCCCGCTGGCCGCCTGCTGCTGGAGCGCACTGAGCCGCTCTTGCGCGGCTTGGCCGGCATCCCTGCTGAGCTGAAGGCTCTGAGCAGCGGCCAGTCAGGCCAGGTAAAGATCGCCTTCACGGGATTGGCGATGGCCACGGTGCTCCCTGGGATCCTGCGGGAATTCACCGTCAAGTTTCCAGGCGTGCGGGTCGAGCTTAACGAGTCGCCGACCTCGACCCAGTTGCCGGCGCTCGCGTCCGGCGACATCGCCTGCGGCTTCTTCCATCCCGATGCGCCCATGCCCGGCCTGCAGACGCGTCTGCTCCTCCGCGAGCGCAACGGCATCCTGTTGCCCGCGCAGCATCCGCTGGCTGGCCGGGCCAAGCTGCGGCTGCGCGACTTCGCCGTCACTCCGTTCGTCCTGTTCCCCCGGTCACACAACTCGGGCTTCTACGACCGGATCCTCGCCGCGTTCACGCGGGCCGGGGTCACGCCGCGGATTGCAGACGAAGTCTGGCCCCGCGCCAACGGGGTCGGCTTGGTGCGGGCGGGACTTGGCGCGATGCTCATGACGCCGTCCGAAGCCCAGCATCTTCCCCCCGAGGTCGTGTTTCGCCCATTGGACGGACCCGCGCCCGAGAGCCGGTTGGTGATCGGATGGAAAAAATCGCCGAATCCCGATCCGGCCTTGGCGGCGTTTCTGTCGGTCGCAGCCCAGGCCCCGTAGCATCGCGCCCGCGAGAAAACGCTTGATGCGCGGGGCATAGGCTATCAACTGATAGCCTATCACTTGATACCCATGCTGACTGAACGACAGGACGAAGTCTTGAATTTTGTGCGCGACTACCAAGGCACTCATGGGGTGCCGCCCTCCACCCGCGAGATCGCACGCACGTTCCAGTGCAGCCAGCCCACCATTCTCAAACACCTGCAGTCCCTCGCGCGAAAATCCCAGCTGGACAAAATGGCGGATGGAAAATGGGGCCTTAAGGCCAAGCAGGTGCAGGGGCATCTGTTTGCCGCCCCGGTCTACGGATCCATCCCCGCGGGCGTGCCCGCGATGCAGGAACAGGATCCGGAGGAGACGATTGCGATCGATCCGGCAATCTTCGGCGTTCCGCGTGCGCGCTCGGGCGAACTGTGGTTTCTCCGCGTCACCGGCGAATCCATGATCGGCGCCAATATCCACGACGGCGACTTGGTCGCGCTGGTCCGGCGCGACCCGCGGCCCGGCGACGTGATCGCCGCCTTGGTGGACGGCACCTCCACTACCCTGAAAACGTTTATCAAGGAACGCGGACGTACCGTCCTCCGCGCCGCCAATCCCCTATTTGCCGACATCGTTCCCCACCAATTGGAGTCCCAAGGCGTAGTGGTCGGATTGATCCGCCGGAAACTTGGCTAAACGTGAGCCGGGGTAATCCCCGACATGATATTGGGCTCAATGCCCGACGTCCGAATCCACCTCTCAGGCGAGGGAGGCCATATCGATGACGAAGCGATATTTCACATCGCTCTTCAGCATGCGTTCGTAAGCCGTGTTGATCTGATCCATCCGAATCATCTCAATATCGCTCGTGATGTTATGCTTGCCGCAGAAATCCAGCATCTCCTGCGTCTCGGGCAAACCACCGATCAGTGAACCAGAGAAGGAACGGCGGCGAAACAGGAGCGGAAATGCCGCGACCTCCATCGGTTTCTCCGGCGCACCGACCAGCACCAGGTTGCCATCGCGCTTCAGCAAGTTGAGATAGGTGTTGATGTCGTGGGTCGCGGACACGGCATCCAGGATAAAATCGAACGTGCCCGCTTGGGCGGTCATCGAGGCTGGATCAGTCGAGATAACCACTTCGTGGGCTCCGAGCCGTTTGGCGTCCGGGACCTTGCTCGGCGAAGTGGTGAACATCACCACGTGCGCGCCAAAGGCCCTGGCAAATTTGACGCCCATGTGACCGAGTCCACCCAAGCCGACGATGCCAACCTTCTGGCCGGGACCGACCTTCCAGTGACGCATTGGAGAATAAGTCGTGATGCCCGCGCACAGCAGCGGCGCCGCGGCCGCCGGGTTGAGATTCTCCGGGATGCGAAGCACGAACTCCTCCGTCACCACGATACTCTGCGCATAGCCGCCCAGCGTGGGCGCGTTGAGGTGCTTGTCGGTGCCACCGTAGGTCATGACCATGCCGGTGCAGAATTGCTCCTCGCCCTTTTGGCAGTCCGGACAGGTGCGGCAGGAGTCAACAAGGCAGCCGACGCCGACCAGATCGCCCTGCTTGAATTTCTTCACGCCACTGCCTACCGCCATCACGCGGCCCACGATCTCGTGGCCGGGCACCGCCGGATATTGCGTGAAATGCCATTCATCACGCGCGTAATGCAGATCGGAATGACAGACGCCGCAGTAAAGAACCTGGATCTGCACATCGCCTGCGCCAGCCGAACGGCGCTCGATCGTCGTCGCGCTCAACGGAGATTTTGGCCCGGTGGCGGAAAAAGCTTTGGCGGAGTAGCAGACGGGTTTGGTCATGGGAGGAGGAAGGTGGCGTAAGGTTACCGCGCGAGCGAGAACTGCAAATGGGGAAAATGGCAACCGGAGTTATGTGCATCGCGCCTCAGCAACACCATATCGCGCCGCGGAAATCCCACCGACGAGGTGATATGTTACGTAGGCAGGCTCATAACCTCATTCATTACAAAGGAACTTATGCCAGCCGGAATGGCCGGCTTCCGACACTAGGGAATCGGCGACTCCACTGGCTTCAACTCCTTGAACAACCGGCTGAATTCGCTCTCCAGCTGGCTGCCCGGAGGAATTGAGAGCATTGCGTAGGCGCGGCTTACGGCCGCCCGCGCTTCCTCGGCGTGATCCATGTGCGCCAGATGCAGCGCAAACGGCGCCACAATCGCGTCGAAAAAATCGATGCCACCGCCGCGACCTTGGGTGTCCACCAGCGTGTTGTAGGTGCGAATCGCCTCGGCCAGCGGACGCGTGGTGAGAATCCACTGCAGATGATCCGTCGCCTGCGCCAGGGCGAGGTCGCTGCGGCCCTGCCGATACTTGCTCAGAATCCGCTCCTCCTCAAAGTCCGCCGCGCTCAGCTGACCCCGGCCGCGCAGGCTCTGGCACAATCGGGCCGAGTAAGCCGCTTCCAAGTCGGCATAATTCCCAAAGGCCGCCACCGCCTGGTAAAGCGTGGCCTCGATCGCCTTGGCACCGTCGTGCTGGGCCCGTTGCGCGGTGAGCACTGTTTCCCATGCCTCCTGGTTGCGGGGTTCCAATCTGAGTGCCTTCCACGCGGCGCGAATCGCGACGGCGTTCTCACCCGCCTGCAGATAATCCTCGGCAAAGACCTCGTGGACGCGCGAGGAGCGATAGGCCGGCAGGGAACGGAACCGCTCGCTGAGGAACTGCAGTTCGTGATCGGAAATTTCCTTCCACGTTTGAGGATCGCGCGCGAAGCCGGTCACAAACCGCTGCTCATCATATCGTCCGGCGTTGAGTTGCCAATGTTGGTTGCGGTCGAGAAAGCCAAACCACGCATGCCGTCCGTCCATGCCCGCGCCCAGAAACAGCAGCGTCGGCACGCCCCGGGCCTTGCCCACTTCCGAGGCAAAATAAGCCTGATCCACGCAAATCCCTCCGTCCGCCAGAATCGCTGGCAGCGTGTAACTCCCGTTCGGCCAGATGTAGACTCCCCGATCCGCGCGATCGGTGCGGTAACGGATCAGCGTATAGGCCTTGTCCAGGTGGTTCAGGGGATAATCAACGTTCTGCTGCGCCCACCGAAGGTCCGTCAAGGGCGCGGCGGCATCGACGACAAATTTCAATTCGTCCGCCCGCAGGTCGTCCAGGCGGAGATAACTTCGGTCCATTTGGTCCTGCAGAATCCACCAGTCAAAGGCGTCACCCGCGGCCGGCCAGTGCCGGGGCAGCGATGCGGCCGAGGCTTGGCCATGCGGCCAGTCCGGCGGCGGCGGCAGGTCGTAAACCACCGCCAGCGCCAGGGCGAGGTTGGCATAACGCTCGAAGCGCGCCGGATCACGCTGATGCAGCTCGTCCAGGATCCGAAAGACATCCGGCAGATAGTCCAGCGGCGAAAGTAGCGCGAAAAAATCGTTCGAGAACTTGCCGTTCACCACCAGCCAGGCTTGCAACTGCGGCGAAAGCCACTGGCCCAGCTGGCGCTTTTTCGCCGTGTAGCGCTGCGGCAGGTTCGCATGCACCGTGTGAGCTGCCTCCATGTCTTTGATCCATTGCGGGATGAACTGCACCTCCGTTTCCGCAAACAGCGCCGACCAGCGATAGGCTTGGTACCAGCGCTCGGCGGCCGGGAGCCGGTCCTTTTCATAGGCGTGGCGTGCGGCCTCGTGAAACATCGGCGTCAGCTTCCCCCAGCCCGATGCCTTCGCTTCCGCGCAAAATTCCTTGAGTCGCGCCGACGTGGGCGGTTGCAGCATCTCCGCTTCCGTCAGCGCCGCTGACGAAGCCGCCCCGAGCTGAGCTGCCGCCAGCAACAAAGGCAGCAGAGCGAATGCGGCGCGCAGTGAGGCCATGGCGCGCCATCAAATCAATCAGTCAGCCATTGCCCAATTAAAAACCCCGCCCGGCGGGCGAGACGGGGTAGGTCGGGGGTTACGCCCGACGTCCTGCGAATCGGATATCGGGCGTGAAGCCCGACCTACAAAACGCCAAGCACTTGACGACCGATTGCCGGAGCGAGTCGACCGCTCCGCCGCCCGACAGTTAGGGCGGGGCTGCCGCGAGCGGAGCGCACGGCCCACCAAAGAGGCCGGGTCAATCCGCCTTCGTGCCCAAGGATAGTGGACGAAGTAACCCCGCCCTCCACCGGCAACCGGACATGAAAAACCCGGTCCGATGGGATCGGGCCGGGCTTTTCAAAAACAACGGGCGATGGTCGCCCGGTCAGGGAGCCACGCCGGTGTCGGCCGTGGGCGTCTGCTGCTTGAACACCAGCTTGTCCCCGTCCCGGGCCACGAGCACAGGCTCGCCGTCCTTCACGTCGCCACGCAGGATGGCCTCAGCCAGGGGATCCTCGAGGTAGTGCTCGACGGCCCGGCGCAGCGGACGCGCGCCGTACTTTTCGTCATAGCCCTTCTCAATGAGCAGTGCCTTCGACTCCGGCGAGAACTCGAGCGTGATCTTCCGCTCGGCAATGCGCTTGGAGAAGTTGGCCGTCTCGAGTTCAACGATCTTCGTGAGGTCGTTCTTGTCGAGGGGACGGAAGAACGTGATGTCCGAGATGCGGTTCAGGAACTCCGGCTTGAAGACGCGCTTGGCCTCCTCGAGCACCTTCTCGCGCATCTTCTCGGCATCGTTGAAGTTCAGTGCCGCCGCGCCAAAGCCCATGGACGTCTGGCGCTGGAGCAGCTGCGCTCCGACGTTGCTCGTCATGATGATGATGGTGTTGCGGAAATCCACGGTGCGGCCGAGCGAATCGGTCAGGCGACCATCCTCGAGGATCTGCAGGAGGATCTGGATGACATCCGGATGCGCTTTCTCCACCTCGTCGAACAATACGACGGCGTAGGGCTTGCGACGCACGGCCTCGGTCAGCTGGCCGCCCTCGTCATAGCCGACATAGCCCGGAGGCGAGCCGACCAAGCGGGAAACGGCGAACTTTTCCATATACTCCGACATGTCGATCTGGATGAGCGCGTCCTGGTTGCCGAACATCTGCGCGGCGAGCTGCTTCGCGAGCATGGTCTTGCCAACGCCGGTCGGACCGACGAAGAGAAACGAACCGATCGGGCGGCGCGGATCCTTGAGGTCGGCGCGCGAGCGGCGGAGGGCGCGGGCCACGGCACTCGCGGCGATGTCTTGGCCGATGACCGCCTTCTGCAATTCACCCTCCATGGAGAGAAGTTTCTCGCTCTCTTTCTTTTCCATGCGGTTAAGCGGAATGCCCGTCCAGTCGGCGACGACCTGCATCATCAGGCTCTCGTCGATGTCGACGCGCTTTTCCTCGCGGGCTTTCTTCCAATCTTCGGTGATCTGCTCCTGTTTGGCGCGGAGCTGCTTCTCCTGATCGCGGAATTTGGCGGCCTCCTCAAAATGCTGCTCGGCGATGGCCTTCTCCTTCTGGGCGCAGACCGCCTCGATTTCCTTGGTCATGTTCTCAACCTCCGGCGGACGCGTCAGCGCCCCGATGCGAGCGCGCGACCCAGCTTCGTCCATCACGTCGATGGCCTTGTCGGGCAGAAAACGGCCGGTGATGTATCGATCGGAAAGCTTGGCGGCCGCCTCGAGGGACTTGTCACTGAAGGTCGCCTTGTGGTGATCCTCATACTTGGAGCGGATGCCCTTGAGAATCTGGATGGTGTCCTCAACGGACGGCGCCTCGACCTTCACGGACTGGAAGCGGCGGTCGAGGGCGGAGTCCTTCTCGATGTACTTGCGGTACTCGTTAAGGGTGGTCGCACCGACGCACTGCAGCTCCCCACGCGAGAGCGCGGGCTTGAAGATATTGGACGCATCCATCGCGCCCTCGGCCGCGCCCGCGCCGACGATGGTGTGGAGCTCGTCAATGAAGAGGATGATGTTCTTGGCGCGCTTGATCTCGTCCATCACCGCCTTGATGCGTTCCTCGAACTGGCCGCGGTACTTCGTGCCCGCGACCATCAGCGCCAGATCGAGCGTGATGACCTTCTTCTCGGCGAGGATCTCGGGCACGTTGCCCGCCGCGATTTCCTGCGCGAGGCCTTCGACGATGGCGGTCTTGCCCACACCCGCTTCGCCGATGAGGACGGGATTGTTCTTGGTCCGACGGCAGAGAATCTGGATGACGCGGCGGATTTCATTTTTCCGGCCGACCACGGGATCCATCTCGCTTTTGCGGGCGAGCTCGGTGAGGTCGCGTCCAAACGCCTTGAGGGCGGGCGTCTTGACCTCCTTTTTGTCGTCGGTCTGCGCCCCGGGGCGCTGCGAGCCGCCAGCGGCGGCCTCTTCGCCTCCACCCTGCTCACCGGCCGAAAACTGCGGATCGAGCTCGCGGAGGATCTCGTTGCGGGTGCGCTCAATGTCGATGTCGAGCGATTTCAGCACGCGGGCGGCGACGCCCTCGCCTTCGCGAAGCAGGCCGAGCAGGATGTGCTCGGTGCCCACGTAAGAATGGTTGAGAGTCTTCGCTTCCTTGCCAGCGAGCGCGAGGACCTTTTTAACGCGCGGCGTATAGGGGATGCTGCCTTGGGTTTTCGTCTCCTGGCCGGTGCCGACCTGTTTTTCGACGGCGGCGCGCACGGTCTCGAGGTCGAGACCCATCTTCTGCAGCACGCTCACAGCCACGCCCTGCCCGAGCTTGATCAGCCCGAGAAGGATGTGCTCAGTGCCCACATAGTTGTGGTGGAAGCGGTCAGCTTCCTTGCGGGCCAGCGCCAGGACTTGCTGCGCACGCGGAGTGAAGTTGTTCATCGGCTCTTGGGACATGGTAGGTGAGTATAGGGATTAATTCGGTCCGTCGGAAGACAGAGTAAAGTTGGGTTTTGTGAAATTTGCAAACTCACTGCGAAGCCGCGCGGCGCGCAACAGATCGCGCTGGGCCGGATCAAACTCTCCGCGCTGGGCATGCTGCAAATGCCCGGGTTGCGCCTCGATGAGCAGGCGGTCGATCACACAGCGATTCGTGTCGGGAAAAACTTCCAAGTCCACGCCGAGGCGGATGAGCGAAAGCAGATTCATCGCCTCGCTTGAGCTGAGCACGTGACCATTTTGCAGGATCCCGAAAGCGCGGCCGATCTTGTCGAAGATCTTGTTCGCGTCGGCCTCGAGCAACTTCTGGCGCGCGTTCATCTCGTGCTCGATGATCGAGTTCAGCACACTCCCCAGCCGCTTGATGATGCCTTCCTCGGACTCACCGAGCGTCGTCTGGTTGGAAATCTGGAAGATGCTTCCGCTGGCATCGGACCCTTCGCCAAAGAGGCCGCGAACGACCATGCCCAGCTGGTTCACGGCGCGGACGACCTTTTCCATCTGGCTGCCGATCACGAGCGCCGGCAGATGCATCATCGCCGAAGCGCGCATGCCCGTGCCGAGATTCGTCGGGCACGCGGTCAGGTAGCCGAGCGTGGGTGAAAACGCGTAATCGAGTTTCTCCTCAAGGGTGGAATCGAGTTCGTTGATCGCCGTCCACGTGCGCTTGAGTTGAAAGCCCGAGCGCAGCACTTGGATGCGAAGATGGTCCTCTTCGTTGATCATCACGGAGAACGCCTGATCGCGGCTGATCACGACGCCGGCGCCCGCCTTCGCGCCGCTTAACTCGCGGCTGATCAGGTGGCGCTCAACGAGGATCTGCTTCTCGAGATCGCTGAGTTCGTCCACGGCAATGCTTAGGCTGCGCTTCATCGGCGCCGTCGCCGACACGGCCTCGCGGCAGGTGGTGAGGATATCCTCGCGCTGCGCGGGTTTGGCCCAGCCCGGGAAGGAATTTCCGGCCAGATTTCGCGCCAGGCGGACGCGCGTCATGAGCACGATTGCCGTTTTGCTGCTCGCGGCATCGGTCAACTCAGACGGGGTATCGATGAGCGACGAGATGGTCATGGGCTCAACGCGCCGGTTTTTGCCCGAAGGTGTGTTTGACTTGGTTGATTTCATCGCGGGTGCGGGCGGCGTCTTCGTAGCGCTCGGTTTTGATCGCCTCGGTGAGGTCGAGCTCGAGCTTCGTCAGCCGGTCGTAGAGTGATTTGCGGGCCAGGGCCTTTTGCGGCACCTTGCCGGTGTGCGCGGTGCCCTTGTGCATGGTATCCAGCATCGGTTCGATGATGGAGTTGAAAGTGTCGTAGCAAGCCGGGCAGCCGAAGCGGCCGTGTTTCTTGAAATCGTTCTGGGTGAATCCACACTGCTCGCAGCGCACGCCCGAAGCGGCTGGCTCGGGATTGAGCGAGGCCTTGAGCAGTAAGTCAGCCAGCGAGAAACCGCTGGGGTCCGTGACTCCTTTCGCCTGCGCGCATTCTTCGCACAGATCCACCTTGTGAACCTTGTTGTTCACAATCTGCGTGAGATGCACCGTGGCAGGTTTGGTGCAGAGATCGCATTTCAGAGGAGTGGCCATGAGGGTGGGATAGAAACGGTTAACTTACGCGGATTGACTATGCCATAACCGCGCGGACTGGCAAGCGTTGGCACATGATCCCTGAGACTCTGCATCGTCACAAACGATGCTAACCCGCATGAAATTTAACCGGCCCCGCCAGAGCCGGGTTTCCTCAAATCCTCGTGCCCTCGACCAGCACGCGCTTTCGGAACGCGGCCAGCACCTTCTGCGTGATCGGGCCGGGTTTGCCGGAGCCGATGATCCGACCGTCGAGCTTCACCGCGGGAATCACTTCTGCACCGGAACCCGTCAGAAAACACTCGTCCGCGATCCAGACGTCGTACCGGGTCATGTTGGCATCCCGGATCGGGATGCCGAGCTCCTGGGCGATGGAATGAACCGCCGAACGGGTGATGCCCCCGAGCGCGCCCTGCGACGTCGCCGGCGTGACGATCTCGCCCTTGTGAACGATGAAGATGTTGTCCGCCGTGCACTCGGCGACGTAGCCCTGGTCGTTGAGCATGATCGCCTCGAGTGCGCCAAACTGCTTCGCCTCGATCTTGCCGAGGATGTTGTTGAGGTAGTTCAACGACTTGATCGTCGGGGGCAAAGCGGCCGGGTTGATGCGGCGCGTCGGCACCGTGACAATGGACAGGCCGTTCTCGTAATGCTCCTTCGGGTAGAGGGAAATCTTGGCCGCAATAATGAAGATCGACGGTTTCGCGCAGAGCCAGGGCGCCAGGCCGAGGTCACCGACCCCGCGGGTGATCACCAGCCGGATGTAACCGTCCTGCAAACCGTTTTGGCGACACGTCTCACAGGTGGCGTCGGAGAGTTCCTTCCGCGACCAAGGCAGGTCCAGCAGAATGGCCTTGGCCGAGTATTCGAGACGCTCCAGATGCTCCTCGAGACGGAAGACGTTGCCACCATAGAGCCGGATGCCCTCGAAAATGCCGTCACCGTAGAGCAAGCCGTGGTCAAACACGGAGACCTTCGCGTCCACCTCATCCACGAATTTGCCATCCAGGTAAATCTTCATGACCGCCCATGCTAGGACAGGAGCCAAAGTGTTGTCCAGTCCTGCGCGGCAATTCTGCGCCAGGCCGGCTTTCTGAAGAAAAATTCCACTCCTCCCACTGCTGATCTTATGTCCACCCCCACCCGTCGTTTCCCTACCACCGGTTTCACCTTGATCGAATTGCTGACCGTAATCGCGATCATCGGGATCCTCGCCGCGATCATCATCCCCACCGTCGGCATCGTGCGCGAAAAAGCCCAGCGCACCGTCGACGCCAGCAACCTCCGCGAAATTGCGAAGGCCGCCATGATCTACGCCAGCGACAACAACGACCGACTGCCCGATCCCGTCGCCCTCCAGCAACAGGGCGTGATCGCCGCGCCCTCCCTCGCCTACCTCTGGCCAGCCGTCCTCGCCCGCAACGGCATGCTGAGCGATCCCACCTTCTACTTCGCCAAGAACGACCCACTCTTCAATGGGGCCTTTCCCGACGCCGTCATGGCGAAAACCGACCCCACCCGGCGTTCCCTCGATGCCACCTTCACCGCCAACGCCGCGCTGAGCTGGGAATTCGTTGGCGGCCTCAAGATGGGCGATCCTGCGACCACGCCCATCGCTTTCTCGCGCGGTCTGACCGCCACCGGCACTTGGGATCCCGCCAAGGGCGTTTACAAGGAAACCGGCGGCTACGTGGTCTTCCTCGGTGGCAACGTCGTGTACTACCCAGATACCTTGCAGAAATTTGTCTCCAACAGCTCGGGGCGCCTCGTGGACAACGTCCTTCAGGCCATCCCGGCCAGCGGTACCAACCCGGCAAGGATCTACGCCACGGCCAGTGGCGGCGTGGGCACTCCGGACGGTGCGCCCGCCGAGGCCGGGCCCTGAGTTTCGCGCAGCGGACGGCAAAATCCGTGGGTTGCCCGTGTGCTTCGCGCGAGGACTGCGGCGCGCGGAGCGCATCACCTACCATGCAACATAATTGGCGGGCGATTCGCGGCATATTCCGGGTTGCGCTGATTTCCCGCTTCCACCGGCGCGCCGAGGCCGTCAACGTCTTGGGTCCGCATGACGACCGCCGCCACGCCCTCCCGCCCTGAGTCAATCGAGCGCGCTCCTGCACCGATTTATATCGTCGGACATAAGAACCCCGATGCGGACTCCATCTGCTCCGCGATCGCTTACGCCGCGTTCAAGACCCAGCGCGGTGACGTCGGCTATGTCCCGGCCCGATGCGGCAACTCCAACGCCCGCATCGACACCATCCTTGCGCGCTTCCGCCAGCCGTTGCCGCTGTATCTTAGCGACGTCATCCCCCGCGTGCGGGACCTCATGGCCGCGGACGTCATTTCGGTCACGGAAAGCTCGACCTGTGCCGAGGCGCTCGAGCTGATTGACCGCCACGATATCCGCTTGCTCCCCGTGATTTCCCCGCGCCGCGGCATCGTCGGCACCGTCTCGCTCGCCGCGCTCGGCAGCAATTTCATCCCGCGCGCCCACGAGCCGCGCCTGATGCGACAGGTCAAGACTTCCCTCGCGAACATCACCCGCGCCCTCCGCGCGCGGCCGCTAAATCTCGTCGGGGAACGCAAAATCGAGGAGCTTTACGTCCGCCTCGGCACCATGGACATCCGCTCCTTCTGGAGCGTGTCAGAGAAGGAGAAAATTCCCGCCAATCAGTCCCTGATCATTGTCGGCGATCGCCGTGATGTTCAAAAACGAGCCATCGAGCTCGGCATCCGGGCGCTCATCATCACCAGTAATCTGGAGGTCGACCCCGAGATCGTTGAACTCGCCAAAGCCAAGGACGTCAGTCTCATCATCAGCCCCTACGACTCAGCCACCACCGCTTGGGCCGTGCGCACCGCTTCGACGCTGGACCGCGTCATCGACCGAAAATTCGCCACCGTCAGTGCCGACGCCCGTCTCGCGGACGCCCGCAGAAAATTTTCCGCCGGATCCCCTCATGCCCTGCTCGTCACCGACGACGAGGGCACGCTGCAGGGGATTCTCACCAAGAGCGACCTGCTCAAGCCCGTCCGCACCCGCCTCGTCCTCGTGGATCACAACGAAATCACCCAAGCCGTGCCCGGCGCCGAGGAAGTCACACTCACCGAGATTATTGATCACCACCGGCTCGGCTCGCTCAACACCCAGCAACCCATTCTCTTCATTAATGAGCCGGTCGGGTCCACCTGCACCATCGTCGCTGATCTCTTCCGCCGCGAGGGCCTCACCCCTTCCCCCGAGATCGCCGGTATCATGATGTCCGGCCTGATTTCTGACACGCTGATGCTCAATAGTCCGACGACGACCCCCAAGGATGGCTCCATCCTCGCCTGGCTCTCGAAGATCGCCGGCGTTGATCCGCAGAAACTCGCCGACGAAATCTTCAGCTCCGGCTCCGTCATCCTCGCCAATCCCCCGGCCAAGGTCGTCCGCTCCGACTTTAAGATCTACGAGGAGGAAGGCGTGCGCTTCTCCGTCTCCCAGGTCGAGGAACTCGGCTTCGGGAATTTCTGGCAGCACGCCAAGCCCATCGCCGACGCGTTGCAGGAATTGCGGACGGACGAACGCCTCGCCTTCGCCTGTCTGCTGATCACGGACATCAATACGCAGAATTCACTGATGCTCGTGAAAGCTGAAGAGGGCCTCATCCGCCGCATCTCGTACGCGCCCGTGGAGCAGGACGACGAGATTTTCGACCTGCCTGGCATCGTCAGCCGCAAGAAGCAGGTCATCCCCTACTTGGGCAGTCTCCTCCGGGAAATGGCCGCAGATGGCGCCCTGCCTTCGTCCGGACCGACTCCCACGCCTTTCCGGAAGAAAAAATAGTCCGCGAAATTGCGACGTTGCCTCGCGCGCGGTGGCCCCGCAGCTTGCCGCGTTATGATCGACGAGGCCCCCGCCGCCGCAGCCGCGCCCAGTGACTTCATCCGCGACATCGTCGCGCAGCATGTCGCGGAAAATCGCTACGCTAAGATCGTCACGCGCTTCCCGCCCGAGCCCAACGGTTACCTCCACATCGGGCACGCCAAGGCCATCTGCATCAATTTCGGCATCGCTCTGGAAAATAACGGTCAGTGCAACCTCCGGATGGACGATACCAATCCCGCCAAGGAGGAAGTCGCCTACGTCGATGCCATCGTCGACGACATCCAATGGCTGATTGCCGGCTGGGCCGACAACTGCCTCGGCCTCAAACCCAAGGGCACGACCCCGACTTCGCAGATCGTCAACGGCCAAGCCGATTACCACATCGCCGCAGCCTCGCCCGGGGCCGGACAGGCTGGGGCCGAGCCGTTTTTCGCCAGCGATTATTTCGCCCAACTGCACAGCTATGCCGTCTCGCTGATTGAGCGCGGGAAAGCCTACGTCTGCGATCTCTCTCCCAAGGAAACGGAAGAATATCGCGGTTCCCCGGACCGCCCCGGCAAGGAAAGTCCTTTCCGCCACCGCTCGGTCGCCGAAAATCTCGACCTTTTCGCCCGCATGAAGGCGGGGAAGTTTCCGGACAGCGCATGCTCCCTGCGAGCGAAAATCGACATGGCGTCGCCCAACATGTGGCTGCGCGATCCGCTGCTCTACCGCATCCGCCACATCGCCCATCACCATACCGGTGACGCCTGGTGCATCTACCCCCTCTACGATTACGCCCACTGCCTCAGCGATTATCTCGAGGGCGTCACGCACAGTCTCTGCTCGCTCGAGTTCACCGACCACCGCCCGCTCTACGATTGGGTGCTGGAAAACCTCAGCCTGCCGCGTCCTCTGCCGCACCAGTACGAATTCTCCAAACTCCGCCCCACCTACACCTTGGTTTCGAAGCGGAAGCTCAGTCAGCTCGTCGCCTCCGGGGTGGCGCAGGGCTGGGACGATCCCCGCCTGCCAACCATCAGCGGTATTCGCCGGCGTGGCGTACCCGCGAGCGCGGTCCGCCGCTTTGCCATCGGCGCGGGCGTGACGAAATTCATCAGCACCACCGAGTACGCCGTCTTCGAGAACGCCGTTCGCGAGGAACTCAACCCCCTCGCTCTCCGCCGCCTCGCCGTGCTGAAGCCGATCAAACTCGTCCTCACCAACATTCCCGCCGGCGACGTCATCGAGTGCGCCGCCACCGACAATCCGCAGTCCGAAACCCCCACCACGCGCGTCGTGCACCTGACCCGTGAGGTATTTATCGAAAGTGACGATTTCGCCGAGGTGCCGCCGCCGAAATATTTCCGCCTGAAACCGGGCGGAGAAGTGCGCCTCAAGTACGCCTGCATCATCCAGTGCGATGAGATCATCAAGGACGCCGCCGGCCTCGTCACCGAGCTGCGCTGCACCGCCGATCTCACCACCCGCGCCGGCGGTCCGAATGTCGATCGCAAGGTGAAAGGCACCATTCACTGGGTTAGCGTGAGCGAGTGTCTGGACGCCGAGGTCCGCCTTTACGACCGGCTCTTCACGGTTCCCGAGCCCGATGCCGACGGGGACTTCATGAAGCACGTCAACCCGCACTCGCTGGAAGTGGTCACCGCCAAGGTCGAGCCTTCGCTGAAGGAGGCGACATCC
This sequence comes from Opitutaceae bacterium, assembly GCA_039936075.1. Taxonomy (GTDB): domain Bacteria; phylum Verrucomicrobiota; class Verrucomicrobiia; order Opitutales; family Opitutaceae; genus Opi-474. Next base: position 16,213 of record JBDTJA010000284.1, read on the forward strand.
GCTAACTATTTCCAGTTCGAGCGGCTGGGCTATTTCGTCATCGATGCCAAGGAAGCCAATCCAGGGCGGCTGATCTTCAACCGCACCATCACGCTCCGGGACACTTGGGCCAAGGCACCGGGGCAAAAATAAAGAGGTGAACCGCGCGATCAGGCGCCGCTCACCTGGATAAACGCCTCCTTCCTCATGGCTTCGGCGTCGGGGCCGAAGCGGGATCAGCTGGCTGCGAGGTCGAGCTGCTTTTTTTCTTGTGATGCTTTTTGTGCCCCTTGTGGCGCTTGTGCCCGCTCTTTTTAGTGGGCGAGTCAGGACCATGTGCACTGGGTTCGGCTTTTGCCGTCGGAGCCGGAACGGCCGGAGCTACCGGGAGAGCCACGGTGGCAGCCGCGTCTTCGGCAAGCAGGCTCGTCGCGGCAAATCCCAATAGCAGGACGCCAAGAAGGTGAAATTTTTTCATACCCATCGTGAGACGGCTAAACCGGCCGTAAGTTACCGGCCACATGAAACGACGGAATTGCACCGCGGGCGAACCCTCCCCGCCGCAGGCGGCCAGACTAGAGCGATATGAGGCGGCAGATCCCGATCACTTCGACGTCCTGGCGTCCTCCAGCAAGGCGGCGATGCAATTCCGAGCCAGCGCCTCGTCATCCACGACCAACGTACGAATTTTCCGGGCGTCACTCTCACAGCAGATTGGGGATATGTTCCGCCGTATCCATTCTCGACCGACCTCCGACGTTCCATAAATTTTAGCCGGTCGCCGCCAGAAATCGTTCCAGCCGCTGTTGCACGCGCTCCCGGCCGAGCACCCGACACATGCCGGTGATACTCGGCCCGACGTTGGTGCCCGAGAGAGCCAGTCGTGTGACGGCCTGATAATCCCCGAAGCCGAGCCCGTTCTTCGCCGCCAGCGCCTTGATGGCCTCCTCGATGGCTGGGTCGCTGGTGAAATCGAACGTCGGCAACACCGCGATGAGCTCCGTCAGGCGCGCCTTCGGATCGCCCTTGCCCATGATCTTCTCTTTCACCTTGGCGTCGGTCGGATAGTCCTCGCTGAAAAGATACGCCGTGTAGGCGGGCAACTCCTCGAATCCCTTGATCTTCGGCTGGCTCAGGAGCATGACGGCGCGGAAAAAAGCGGCGTCAGCCTTCAACGCTGGAGCCTCGGGCTGCGCCGTTTGGAAGAACTCGCGCGCGAGCTCAACGAAGCGGTCCGCCGGCAGTTCCAACAGGTACAGCATGTTCATGTGCGCGAGCTTCTTGTCGTCGAAGCGCGCGTTGCTCTGGTTTACTCCGGGCAGATCGAATAGCTTGATGATGTCAGCGATCAGCATCTTCTCGCGGTCGTCGCCCGGGTTCCAGCCCAGTAATGAGAGAAAATTCACCAGCGCCGCCGGCAGGTAGCCGCGCTTCTGATATTCCTCGACCAGCGCGCCCTGGTCACGTTTCGACATCTTGCCCGGCCCATTCTGTTTCAGGATGAGCGGGATGTGCGCAAATTGCGGCACCGGTGCACCGAAGGCCTTGAACAGCTCCACGTGCTTGCTCGTGTTGGAAAGATGATCCTCCCCACGGATGACGTGGGTGATTTTCATCGTGATGTCGTCCACGACATTCACGAAATGAAACACGGGGGCGCCGTCCGAACGCACGATCACGAAATCCTCGTCCTCCAACCGCTCCACGTGGCCCCGGATCTGGTCGTCAATGACCGTCGGCGCGACCTTCACTTTCGTCACCGTCTTCTTGCGGTGGTCGTCAAACACCTCCGACCGCTCGCCGAGCAGTTTGAAGTAAACCGCCCCATCCTTCTCATACGTGCGGCCCGCCGCCTTCAATTTTTCCAGATACTCCGTGTAAATCGCTGAGCGCTCGCTCTGCAGGTAGGGTCCGTACGCCCCGCCGCCGGAGGGGCCGACTTTCGGGCCCTCGTCCCAATTCAGCCCGAGCCAGGTGAGCGCATCGTAAATGACGTTATAGAACTGCGCGCTGTTGCGCTCCTTGTCCGTGTCCTCGATCCGCAGGATGAAAACCCCGTCCGTATGCCGGGCATACAGCCAGTTAAACAGTGCCGTGCGGGCGCTGCCGATGTGGAAGAATCCAGTCGGACTGGGGGCAAAACGGACGCGAACTTGGGACATGATTGGATGGGGACCGCCTGAACGGTGTGGGCGAAGCGGTTACCTGCTGAAAGGGTTTATCTTGGGAAAATACCGGGAAAAGCGATGGGTCATACTGACCGGATGGAGGAGTCGCGTTCGACTTCGTCGCAGCCCGGGGCGGAATTCAACTGGATTCTTCGTTGCACTCAGGATGACAATTCCCTCTCTCGGCGAACGCTAACGCCGCATTCTGTGAATCCTGTCCAAGCCACTCGCCTCGATCCCGCCGCCGTCGCAGAACGCTTCGCCCAAGCGGGCCGCACCGCCGGCTTTCGCTTCGAACGCTTTGGCGAGACCGCCGCCGGGCCGCTCATCGCCCTGACCAAGCGCACCCCCGGACCGCGTCCACGCATTTACCTCTCATCCGGCATCCACGGCGACGAGCCCGCTCCGCCCCTCGCGTTGCTCGAGATGCTCGAAGCCGGCGACTTCGACTGCCGCGCCAACTGGTTCATCTGTCCTCTCCTCAATCCGAATGGTCTGGCCACCGGGCGTCGCGACAACGCCGAAGGCCTCGACCTCAACCGCGACTACAACGACCAACAATCCGCCGAGACCCGCGCACATGTCGCCTGGCTCCAACGCCAGCCGCGTTTCGACGTCTGCCTGTCGGTTCATGAGGACTGGGAATCCGTCGGCTACTATCTCTACGAATTGAACCCCACCCTGCGGCCCAGCCTCGCGGAGCCGATGATCGCCGCCGTCACCGCCGTGTGCCCCATTGATCACAGTCCACTCATCGACGGCCGTGAGTCCCGCGGTGGCATTCTTCGTCCCGTCGCCGATCCGCTCCTGCGCGAACGATGGCCGGAATCCGTTTACCTGCGCGCGCACCACACGAATCTGACCTACACCATCGAATCGCCGTCCGCGTTTCCTCTCGCCCAACGCATCGCGGCCCACCGCTGCGCGCTGGAGACGGCGATTGCCCTGATCGTCCAGCAGGGCGGGCGTTGGTAATATTTGTAGGGCGGGATCGCCGAATCCCGCCGTAACCTCCGCCTGCGAATGGCGCGGCAAACAGATTCACGGCATGGCGGGATTCGGCGATCCCGCCCTACAAAAGGCCGCGGGCGGCGCAAAACTCCCGCAAGTCCTCCGGGAGCGGCGCGGTAAACACGTGCTCCAGGCCCGCGGTGCGCAGATCGATTTCCGCACAATGCAACGCCTGGCGGGGCAACCACAGCTTGGCGGCCAGAGCGTCGGTCCAACCGTGATCGATGAAGTCCAGATAGCACCGCGCATCCGGACCGTAAATCTTGTCACCCACGATCGAATGCCCGAGCCATTGCGCATGCGCCCGGATCTGGTGCTTTCGGCCCGTCTCCGTCACCACGCGCACCAATGTAAAGCCGCCA
>JBDTJA010000285.1:0-8886 GCA_039936075.1 Opitutaceae bacterium
CGTTGAAATCGTAGGCGGCCTTGAACACGCGGTCAGGGGTCGTGGCCGGGCTGTCGTTCTCCGGAATCTGGAGCACCCAGCCGGTGAAATCGACTTTGGGCAACTTGCCCTCGGGGTCGGACACGACGATGACGTACTGCTTTTTCACAGCGGGCGGCTTCTCTTCCTCGCCCGGGTCGGGCTGCACGGCGAGGTTCATCTCCTCGATCACGCGCCGGAGTACGGCGGGGTCGATGTGGTTTTTCTTTAAAATGTCTGCGACTTTGCTGACGTCGATTTTCGGCATGGTGTTTTCCGTTTAGGGGACCACGAATGGACACGAATGAACCGGAATGTAAAGGCAGCGCATGGTTGGAATGTCATGGCCACGCGCGAAACGCTCCGGGGCGATCGAGCCGGATTGCATGGTCGTCGCTCCAAGGAGGACTTCTCGCCATGACCCATCCGCAGGCGCCCATGGCTGACGAGTATTTTGACGTGGTAAACGAGCGGGACGAGCCGGTCAGCCGGGCGACGCGCAAGGAGGTCCATGCCGGCGCGTTGTGGCATCGGGCCGTGCACATTCTGGTCTTTGACTCGCAGGGCCGGATTTTCTTGCAGAAGCGCTCGATGAAAAAGGATATCTCGCCAGGCCTGTGGGATTCCTCGTGTGCAGGGCATGTGGAGGCGGGCGAGGATTACGACAACGCCGCGGTCCGCGAACTAGGCGAGGAGCTAGGGATTTTTTTAACGTCACCGCCCGAACGTTGTCTACGACTCGACGCGCGGCCCGAGACGGGCTGGGAGTTCTGCTGGACCTATCGGCTGACGCATGACGGGCCGTTGGTGTTGCACCCCGAGGAAATTGAGACGGGCGAGTGGCTGACGGTGGCCGAACTCGAGCGCCGGATGAAAGCGCGGCCGGAAGACTACTGCTCGGCGTTTAAGCTGATCTGGTCGCTGGTTGGAAGGTAGGGCGGGCGCTTTCCGGGCCACGACACCAGTCTGTTTCGGCGCCCTTCGCGGGTGACGGTTAGGGCGGGGTTCGGCGACCCCGCCCTACAAAAGGCAGCTGATTGCTCGGGCTCGGAGCTGCAGTCCTGGTCTAGCGTTGTTCCGTCGCCGGGCGGTCCATGGCGGGATTCTTCGATGCCGGTTCATAATAGGAGGGCCCGTTGCCAGTCACCCGGCGGCCGGAGATCTTGCCGGGACCGGTGTTCTCGCTGAGGCGTTTGATCTCCTCAAACTGCTTGGCGGAAATCAGCCGACGCGGCACGCGTTTTTCGGCCTCGTGGATAAGTCGCTCGCGGTCGTCGTCGTTGGGCGTGTGGGGCACCCACGAGGAATGATGCCCCTGGTGCTTGGTCCACTCGATGTTACCGCCATGCACGACGGCACTGACCTGATATTTGCCTTCCTCGTCCTTGTTCCACCAACCGAACTCGATGCTCATGACGAGACCTTGCGCGAAAAGCTCAGGTGGGCGCCAGCGCAAACTCCGCCATGGTTTTCCCAAAATGGAATCCGCCCCGATGTTCCACAATGCGGCGTAGTGTCAGTCGATCGGTTCCGACATCGATCGCGCAGCCGCCGGAGGGAGGGCAGAACGAGCCCGTGTTGAGTATTACCAAACCGTCGGGGCGTCGCCAAAAGCCCGGATGATGAACGTGACCGATGATGGCGAAGCGGGCGGACGGCCGGAATCGTTGCGTCAGGGAGGCCGCGAGCCGGGGTGCGCGGCGCCAGGCACTCAGCACGCGCATAACGCGATTAGGCGGCCAGATGGTGTCGGCGACGAAGCTCAGGGTGTATTTGAAGCTGTTTTGCTCTGATTGATGACGCTGGGGGATGGAGGCCGCGACCCGGCGGTAAATGGCGAACCGCTCGGCGAGGGTTTCGGTAGTTCCGGCCGGTCGCGCGGCAAACTCCTTGTTGAGACGCTGCCGGGCCACGGCGGCATCCTGACCCCACGGCACCATGTCGTCGAAGATGATGTCGCCGTGCATCACGAAGACCTGGCCATCGGCGAGATCGAGACTGTGCTCAGGGGAAATATCCGGATCGTGATTTCCCGTGAGAATCGTGGTGGGCGGGGCGGACCGAGCGAAAAATCCGAGCAGATCGGCGCGCAACTGGGCGGTCCTCACGGGGTCCGGGCCCGGCCGCGTATCAAGGGAATCGCCGTTAAGCACGAGGGATGAGGCGCCCTCGAACAGCGGCGCGAGCGACGGCAAAGTGCGGAGGCGGCTGCCCCGGTCGCCGTAGTGCAGGTCGGAAAGGATGCGGATGACGCCGGTGGACACGAGAAAGAGGGAATGCTGAATCCGAAAAATCGAAAGTTCGAAGTGAGAGCCAATGGCGCGCGGGCTGGACTCAGTCACGAACGTGGATCGGGGTCGGTCCCCGTTTTCGGACATCGGGCATGAAGCGCGATCTCCAAAGGGGGGAGCGGGCTGGTTTCGACGCTTGCCAGTGTGGCGTGGCCGGCGTGGATTTGGCGCATGGCTCTACTTGGTTCCATCGCTACACTTCGCGCCCAGACCGCGGGTACTGACATATTCGCCGCCTCGTTTCGCTACCTTGATGAGGTTTTCACATCCGGATCACCGGCTGCGATCCGGATCTGGAACGGTGTTGTGGGCACGACGAAAAAAATCGAGCTCAGCGGCGGTGCCTTTGCCCTGGAGCAGGTCTATTTTGCGAAGCAGCGCATGGACGGTTTCTTCGAATCGCACCGCAAGTACATTGACGTGCAGGTGGTATACGAAGGGGAGGAGATCATGGAGCTGGTCGATACTTCCCGCCTCACGATTCGCAAGGATTACGACGCGGAACGGGATGTCATCATTTATGCCGACTATGCTTCGGCGTCGGCGCTACGGTGCAATGCGGGGGAGGCGGCGATTTTTTTCCCGGTGGACGGACACATGCCCGGCATTCGTCCGGGTCCAGCGGCGAACTTGGTGCGCAAGACCGTCATCAAGGTGCCGGTGCTGGGTTGACAGCCTGAGGGCATGAATTACCGCCATCATTTCCACGCCGGCAATTTTGCGGACGTGATGAAACATGCGCTGCTGGTGCGGCTCGTGGCGGCGCTGCAGAAAAAGGAGAAGGGTTTTCTCTATCTCGACACGCACTCGGGCCGTGGCAGCTATGATCTCGCGGTGTCGGAGCAGGGCGACTCACTGGCTCGTCAACCGGAGTACCCCAACGGGATCGGCCGGTTGTGGGCGCGGACGGATTTGCCCGAGGCGCTGGCGGGTTACGTTGGGCTTGTGAAGAAATTTGATGCCGACCGGGGCAACCAGACGGAGCAGCCGCGATTTTACCCAGGGTCGCCGTGGATCGCGCGGCTGCTGGCGCGGCCGCAGGACCGGCTGGTGCTGTGCGAGAAACATCCGGAAGAGTTTGAGCGGCTGGACATAGCGCTGGCGCGCGAGCCGAAGGTCAGCATCCAGGAGCGGGATGGTTACGGGGCTCCGAAGGCGATGCTGCCGCCGCCGGAAAAGCGGGCACTGATCCTGATGGACCCACCGTTCGAGGCGGGCGACGAGTTTGCGCGGATGGTAAAGGCGGTGGACGAAGGTCTGCAGCGGTTTCCGAGCGGCGTGTTTGCGCTGTGGTATCCGCTGACGGAGCGGGCGCGCGTCGACGCGTTCTTCGACGGGCTAATCGGCCTCAAGCTTCCGCCCACGCTCGCCTTGGAGCTGATGGTGGCCGGGGAGGCGTCAGCGTTGAAAATGCAAGGCTGTGGACTCGTGATCATTAATCCACCGTGGCAGTTTGATCGCGAGGCGGAGCCCATGTTGGAATGGCTGGCCGGGGCGCTGGAGCAGGAGCGCGGTGCCCAGGCGTGGGGCCGCTGGCTGATGCCGGAGTGATGCGCGCTTAGCTGTGGGCCGGATTCGTCGTGACCGAGTTGAGCTCGGACGAAAGATTCGGGACCACGGGCAGCGACACGATCAGCGGAGGCGCCCTGAAGACCGGCCGATTCCACAACACGTCTTCGCGCGTGACCTTCCGGACGATGGCCGGGGGGGTCTCGCGGTTAGGCGACGTGTTAGACTGGGGGGAAATCAGGATCATGGGGTGCTTGTTGACCTTACCTTCGGAACAAGGTGCCAAAAAATTTAGATAAACCTGTTTAGCTCCCGGTCGAAAAAGATCGACCGGGAGAACTACGCACGTGGCCGCAGAGCCTATCAGGCGACGTTCCGGGTGGGCAACGCGTCCTCCGTGGGAAGCCGCTTGGGCAGCGTGACGAGGAGAACGCCCTGGTGGATCTCGGCCTGCAGCGCGGTGTAATCCACGCCATGGCCGAGCCGCAGGCGCAGTTGGTAATCGCGCTGGGCGCCCTCGAGGTGGAGGGCCTGCCAGTTGACGCGCACGAAATGAGCCTTGCGGGCCGTGACGATCAGGTCGGGGGCGCGAGCCTCGATCTCCACGCCGGCGGCATCTACGCCGGGGACGTAGACCGTCAGCTTCACACTGTCCGGGTGGTCCTGGCAGTCATATGTCGGTTTGCGGAGGTTGACCTGAATAACGGGCGAAACTTCCGAAGATGGGAGACTGCGGGCAGGACTGAGGGGATGGATGATCGTGTGCATGGGAAAAAATAAAAATGGAGGTAGAAACCTCGGGGCTGGGGGCCGCCGGGCTTCAGGAGTTTCTAAACTTTATTCCGTTAGGACGGAGGGTTTAGGCCTGAGAGCCCGAGCCGGTCTGGTGTTTGCCCCAATTAATGACGACCGGACGCATCTGGGCGCGGCAAATGGAAGCGACGGCCTTCGTAAACGAAGCGCCGGCGATGCCGCGGAGATGTTTTTGCTGAACGGTCATTGGAACAATGAAGATCATGCACAAAGCAGTTCCTGGGCCAAGAATTTATTTTGGAAGCAGGTTAAGATCCGGTGACGCCACGGACCGGGCAGGAAGGGATTGTCGCAGAGGAAAGGGGGCCTAGCCTCCGAGCATGAAGTCTTCCTTGACCGACTCGACTGCGACGTTAGCTCACCTCAAAAACCGGGTCCTGGCATTCGCCCGGGAGCGTGACTGGGAGCAGTTCCATGCGCCGAAGAATCTCAGCATGGCACTCGCGGCGGAAGCCGGGGAGCTGATGGAGCATTTTTTGTGGACGACGCCGGAGCAGTCGCAGGCCGTGGTGAAGAATCCCGCCAAGCGCCGCAAGATCGAGGACGAGCTCGCGGATGTGGTGATCTACGCCCTGGAATTCGCCAATGTGACGGGCATGGATGTGGCGGCGGCGATCGAACGGAAGATGGTGGACAACGCGCAAAAATATCCGGTCGAAAAATCCCGCGGGCGTTCGGACAAGTATACCGAGCTGAAATAGAAATCGCGGAGCCAGGGACGGCTCCGCGTGGGAGGAATAAATTCAGAAACCGGTTTGGCTCGTCGTGGCTGTGGCGTCCAGACGCAGATTCCTTAAGTTCCTCGGCTGGAAGCCGCACTCACAGGGAAAAGTCAGCGGCTCGGCCCTGCATTTTCAGCCTTGGCCACCGTAGCTGACGTAATCGTCGAGATCGAGCAGGTCGGCGAAAGAGCGCACGTCGGTGCGCTTCGGTCCGATTTTCTTGAGGGTGTCGGCGATCCAAAGGTGACCGTCGCGACCGCCGGGGCCGTGTTGTTCGACCCAATTAGACCAAGTCGCAATCTGGAAGGACGTGCGATCGGTGTTTTTCCCCACCCAGGCGAGCATCTCGGTATCGGATTTTCCCGTTTTCACCGCGGCGAGCATTTTTTTGTGACTGATGCCCGTAAACTCAAAGAAGTTATGATCCAGCGGGCAGTTGTAATGGTAATCGCCGGGTTTGCCGCGGAGCTGGGCGCGGGCCTTGTCGAGGAGGCGGGGCAGGTGCGCGTAACCGCCGAGGCGGACGCGGACGCTGCGAGGCGGATGTTTCGTGAAGTCGGGTTTACTAAGGTTATTCATGAATAGATGGATTGCGGAACGAGGCGCAACGGACGTCGAAACGGGGATTGAGCAACTGGCTCCGGACGAAACTCAGAACGTATCACCCTTCCAGCCCCACATGCCGCGGTTCACATCGATGAACTTCACATAGACGCGGTCCCGGGCGATGCCGAGGTGCTCCTCGATGAGTTCACACAGCGCCTGGCTGAGTTTCTTCGTCTTCTGGCCCGGCAGGCCGACACTTTTCAGTTCGAGAAACGCCACGGGCTCGCCGCTGCCGGCGAAATACATCGTGGTGTCGGGCTGGAGCGCGACCATCACGAGTGACTCGGATTTTTCCAGCTCGCGGGCGACGAGGGCGGAGGCGTTGTGCAGGATGGTCTGCTGGGATTTTTTCCCGATCGGCAGGTTCGTTTGGATTTTGAGATAGGGCATGGTTGGAAGGGGCAGGAGGTTGGTTGGAGCTGGGCTGCGGCAGTTCCAGATTGGGCGGCGAATCCCCCTGACGCAATCAGCTGGTTTCGGCCGCGAATTGCGCGATGAGTTCCGCGGGGTTCACGCCCCGCTCGCGGAGGGTGCGCAGGCCGAGGGCATCGTGGCGCTTGGCGAGTCGTTCGCCCCTTGCGTCATTCATGAGGGGGCAATGATAAAACTGCGGAGCTGCGAGCTGGAGTGCGCGATAGACGATCAGCTGGCGAAAGGTGCTCTTGATCAGGTCGGCGCCGCGCACGACCTCGGTAATGCGCATGGCGGCATCGTCCACGGCGCACGCGAGCTGGTAACTCGGCAGGTCGTCTTTGCGCCAGACGAGAAAGTCGCCGAAGTCGTGTCCGGCGAGGGCGCGTTGCGGGCCGAAGCGTCCATCCACGAAGGAGATTTTCTCCCCGTTGGGCACGCGCAGGCGCCAGTTCACTGCGATGACATCGCCGAGCGGGGGGAGCGGAGCGCCCGGGGGCGGCCGAAATTCCTTGGGATAGACCGGCTCATCGTCGGGACCGGCACTCTCGTGCGGCGCGCCGATGGCTTCGAGGACATCGCGGCGGGAACGCGTGCAGGGGAAAATCAGCCCGGCGGCGTGCAATTGCTCCAGGGCGGCGCGGTAGTGCGGCCGCCGTTCGCTTTGATTGTAGGGTCCGGATGGTCCGCCGACATCGGGACCTTCCTGCCACGTGAATCCGAGCCAGTGGAGGTCCTCGAGCATGGCGTCCACGAAATCCAGGCGAAAGCGGATCGCGTCGAGATCGTCATTGCGGAGCACCAGCATGCCTCCGGCGGCGCGAGTGCGTTCGGCCGCGAACCAAAACGTGCGGGCATGGCCGAGATGCAGGTGCCCCGTGGGCGAGGGCGCGAGACGTCCGCGATAGCTGGGAGACGGGAAAACCATATCAGTCGGTCGATGGATGGGCGGTCATTTGCAGAGCAGCGAAGAATCCGGGGAGAGTCCGCGATCGGCTTCGACGATATTCAACTGGATTCTTCGCATTGTTCAGGATGACAAACTTGATTGAACCCGAGCTCCAATGCGGGCCAATTGAAAGAAAGTATGCCCAAATTGCTCTGCGTTTACTGCTCCTCCAGCGACCGAATTGACGCCAAATATGCGGTGGCGGCCACGGAGCTGGGACAGGAGATGGTCAAGCGCGGGTGGGGTCTCGTTTATGGGGGGGGCAAGACCGGACTGATGGGCTCGGTGGCGCGGGCGGTCAAGGCAAGCGGCGGCCGCGTGGTGGGCGTCATCCCGGAATTTATGAAGGCGCGGGAGCTGGCGTACGACGAAGCCGATGAACTCGTGACGGTGATCACGATGCGTGAGCGCAAGCTGATGATGGAAATGCGGGCCGATGCGTTCGTCGCGCTCCCGGGCGGATTTGGTACGCTCGAGGAGATCATGGAAATCCTCACGCTGCGCCAACTCGAGGTGGTGAAAAAGCCCTGCGTGTTTTTCAACCAGGAGGGATTTTACGACGACCTGCTCCGACTGTTTGAGCGGATGTTGCAGGAAAGGTTTTTCAAGCCCTCGAACATGGACCTGTTCCGCGTGGCGACGATGGTGCCGGAGATCTTTACGCAGATCGACGCGGCGGCAGGGGTGCACGCGGAGTCGAAGTGGTTCGACACCAGGTAAGAACCCCAAGGCATTTTCCCGCGAATAACGCGAATGAACCCGAATTCGCATTGAGGTCCAAACCCTCTCCGCCCGGATTCGCGTCTATTCGCGTTATTCGCGGGAAATCCCCCGTTTATTAAAAATGCACCGCTCTAAAGTACTCCAATTGCTCCGCACTTACGCCGAGCGTCCGCTCGATGCGCATGAGGCGGCGATGACGGCGGATACGATTAGGTTCGTTGAGGCGAATGAAGATTGTTTTTCGCGTACGCAGTTGAGTGGGCATCTGACGGGTTCCGCGTGGGTCGTGGATGCCGCCCGCTCGCGCACGTTGCTCACGCATCACCGCAAGCTCGACAAGTGGTTGCAGCTTGGCGGTCACGCGGATGGCGATCCGGATTTGCTGGCGGTGGCGATGCGCGAGGCACACGAGGAGAGCGGTCTAGCCCGGCTGCGGGCGGTGTCGCCGGAGATTTTCGACCTGGACCGCCACTGGATCCCGGAACGCAAGTCCGAGCCGGCGCATTGGCATTACGACCTGCGCTTCATGATCGAGGCCGACCCGGCGGAGTTACTGGCGATCTCGGGCGAATCGAAGGACCTCGCATGGGTGGATGTGGCGCGCGTGACGGCGTTGAATCCCGAGGAATCGATGGCGCGCATGGTGCGGAAGACCATGGCGAGAGCCTGAATCGGAGGGGTGGGCCACAACGAGGCGCAAAAATGTCCGGGGCTGCGAACCCGCTCTTCATCGCCTGGAAGCGCAATCGAGACCGAGCGGCCAGTTGTGGAATACTTGGGCTTCTTGCGCCTTTTCGTGGCCAATCCGGGCTACTTCCAGAGCGTCACGACATCATCTTTTCGT